>CAYSCC010000068.1:0-7421 GCA_964429375.1 uncultured Chakrabartia sp. | reverse complement strand
TCTATGAAGGCAAGATCGTCAAGGCGATGACGGACAAGTTCGGGTACAAGAACCCGCTTCAGGTGCCGCGCATTGAAAAGATCGTCATCAACATGGGCGTCGGCGAAGCGACCCAGGACAAGAAAAAGGTCGATATTGCCGCAAGCGAAATGCAGTTGATTGCTGGGCAGAAGCCCGTGATCATCAAGGCGAAGAAGTCCGTTGCGCAGTTCAAGCTGCGCGAAGGCATGCCGATTGGCTGCAAGGTCACGCTGCGCCGTGAACGGATGTACGAATTTCTCGATCGCCTGATCACGATCGCGCTGCCCCGTGTCCGTGACTTTCGCGGTCTCAACCCCAAGTCGTTCGATGGCCGTGGCAACTATGCCATGGGCCTGAAGGAACAGCTGGTTTTTCCGGAAATCAGCTATGACCAGATCGATAAGGTTCGCGGCATGGACGTGATTGTCACGACCACGGCCAATACCGATGACGAAGCGCGCGAGCTGCTGCGTCTTTTCGGCTTCCCTTTCCCCATTGAGGAAACTCAAGAAAAGCAGGCGGCTTGACATGGCTAAAGTGAGTTCCATCAACAAGAATGAAAAGCGCAAGAAGCTGGTCAAGAAATATGCCGGCCGCTACGCGCGCCTGAAGGCAATTGCCAATGACGAAAGCCAGGACGACACGGATCGCCTGATGGCCCGTCTGAAGCTTGCGGAAATTCCGCGGAACGGCAATCCGACGCGCGTGCGCAACCGTTGCGAGCTGACCGGGCGTCCGCGCGCTTATTATCGCAAGTTCCGTCTGTGTCGCATTCAGCTGCGCGATCTGGCCAACAAGGGCCTGATCCCCGGTGTGACCAAGTCGAGCTGGTAAGGGTTTAGAGAGATGGCATTGACCGATCCATTGGGTGATATGCTCACCCGCATCCGCAACGGCCAGCGCGCCAAGAAGGACAGCGTTGTGACGCCGGCTTCAAAGCTGCGTGCAAGTGTCCTCGAGGTACTGAAGCGCGAAGGCTATATCCGCGGCTATTCAGAAGAACAGCTTGCTGGCCACGCCGGCCTTCGGGTCGAGCTGAAGTATTTCGAGGGCCAGCCCGCGATCAAACATGTCGCACGCGTTTCGAAGCCTGGTCGCCGGGTTTATTCGGGATCTTCCGAACTGCCGCGCATTCGCAACGGCCTGGGCATTGTCATTGTCTCGACGCCAAAGGGTGTTCTGTCCGATGCGGAAGCGCGCGACCAGAATGTTGGCGGCGAAGTGCTGGCGGAGGTGTTCTGATGAGCCGCACAGGGAAAAAGCCGGTTGCAATCCCGGCCGGCGTCACAGCGACGCTTGAAGGCGGGCAGGTCTCGGTCAAGGGGCCCAAGGGCACGCTCAGCCTGCCGATGGCAGATGAAGTGACCTATGCGCTTGCGGACGGTGTGCTTTCGGTCAAGCCTGCAAACGAGACCAAGCGGGCTCGTTCATTCTGGGGCATGCAGCGCACGCTGATCCAGAATCTGGTGACGGGCGTGACGGAGGGCTTTTCGAAGACGCTCGAAATCACCGGCGTCGGCTATCGCGCCAATGCGCAGGGCCGGAAGCTCAAGCTTCAGCTCGGCTATAGCCACGATGTCGATCTCGACGTTCCGGAAGGCCTTGAGGTGAAGACTCCCGACCAGACGACGGTCGAGATTTCGGGCATCGATGCGCAAAAGGTTGGCCAGTTTGCCGCGGAAATCCGTCGCTGGCGCAAGCCGGAGCCGTACAAGGGCAAGGGCATCAAGTATCGCGGGGAATATATCTTCCGCAAAGAGGGTAAGAAGAAATAATGGCAAAGCTGTCACTCTTCGAAAAGCGGCGTCGCCGCGTCCGTTCGTCGTTGCTTGCAAAGCGTGGATTGCGCGCGCGCCTTTCGGTGCATCGTTCGGGCCGCCACATCTATGCACAGGTCATCGATGATGAGGCCGGCAAGACATTGGTCGCAGCTTCGACCCTGGAAAAGGATGCTCGCGGACAGACCGGCGCCACCAAGGATGCTGCGTCGGCCGTCGGCAAGGTCATTGCGGAACGCGCCAAAAAGGCCGGGGTGACCAAGGTTGTGTTCGATCGCGGAGGCTTTCTCTATCACGGGCGCGTCAAGGCGCTTGCTGAGGCGGCCCGTGAAGGCGGATTGGAGTTCTGATAAATGGCTGACGAAACCGAGAACCTGGGCGCAGAAGTCGCCGTTGAAGCGGCAGCTCCCGAAGGTCGCGGCCCACGCGGCGGTCGTGGCCGTGGTGGCGGCGAACGTGGTGCGCGTGGCGGCCGTGATGGCAATCGCGGGCGTCGTGATGATCGCCGTGGCCCCAATGCTGAAGATGGCGGCGAAGAGCTGATCGAGAAGCTGGTTCATATTAACCGCGTTTCAAAGACGGTGAAGGGCGGCAAGCGTTTCGGCTTTGCAGCACTCGTCGTTGTCGGCGATGGCAAGGGCCGGGTTGGCCACGGTCATGGCAAGGCGCGCGAAGTCCCCGAAGCCATCCAGAAGGCAACGGCTGCAGCAAAGAAGGCCATGATTCGTGTGCCGCTGCGCGAAGGCCGCACGCTGCATCATGATGGCCGCGGTCATTTCGGCGCCGGTCTTGTGCATGTCCGCTCTGCTCCGCAGGGAACGGGCATCATCGCGGGCGGTCCGATGCGCGCAGTTTTTGAATCACTGGGCGTTGCTGACGTGGTCACCAAGTCGACCGGCACATCGAACCCGTACAACATGATCCGGGCGACCTTTGAGGCGCTCAAGCAGCAGACCAGCCCCAAGTCGGTGGCGCAGCGTCGCGGCAAGAAGATCGCGGACCTGCTCGGTCGCGGCGGCTCGCAGACGGCGGAAGCCGATGCCGAAGCGGTTGTGGAGTAATCAACATGGCGAAAATCAAGATCAAGCAGACGGGATCCCCGATCCGCCGGACCAAGGACCAGCGTGCAACGCTGATCGGCCTTGGCCTCAACAAGATGCATCGTGTGTCGGAACTTGAAGACAGCCCGGAAGTCCAGGGCATGATCCGCAAGGTCCGCCACATGGTGACCGTGATCTGAATCCGGTCCCTAGTCCGTCTATCAGCGCGAACATAGCGAAAGCGAGTGCACGACATGAAACTGAATGAAATCCGCGACAATGAAGGTGCTCGCAAGGGCCGCATGCGCGTGGGCCGGGGCATCGGCTCTGGCAAGGGCAAGACATCCGGTCGTGGCCAGAAGGGCCAGACAAGCCGCTCGGGCGTGTCGATCAACGGCTTTGAAGGCGGCCAGATGCCACTTCATATGCGTTTGCCGAAGCGTGGCTTCAACAACATCTTTGCCAAGGACTATGCTGAGGTGAACCTTGGCGCGATCCAGAAGCTGGTCGACGCCAAGAAGCTCGATGCCAACGCAGTGGTTGATCATGCCGCGCTGAAGGCAGCTGGCGTTGCGCGTGGCGGCAAGGACGGCGTGCGCATCCTGGCCAAGGGTGAATTTTCGGCGAAGCTGAATTTCAACGTTGCTGGCGTCTCGGCCTCGGCCAAGGCTGCAATCGAGAAGGCCGGCGGTTCGGTCGACGTGATTGTCGTGGTGCCCGCAGCTGAAAAGGCTGCAGCCAAGAAGGGCCAGACCCGCGCAGCGAAGATTGCCGCCAAAAAGGGCTGAAGCCGAAATGCCGCGCCTTTCCTTGCGCGGATCAGGCACTATATAGAGGCGGCGCAGGACTGATCCGGTCTTGTTGCCGCCTTTTCATTCAAGGGTCCCACCAGTCTTATGGCAACTTCTGCTGACCAGATGGCCTCGAGCCTCAGTCTCAACAATTTCGCACAGGCAACCGAACTCAAGAAGAGGATCTGGTTCACGCTCGGTGCACTGGTCGTCTTTCGCCTGCTGAGCCATGTACCCTTGCCCGGGATCGATCCGGTTGCGCTTCAGGCCCAGTTCGACACGACAAAGGGCGGCGTTCTCGATTTCTTCAACATGTTTTCAGGTGGCGCACTTGAGCGGATGAGCCTGATCGCGCTCGGCGTCATGCCGTACATCACCTCGTCCATCGTGGTGCAACTGGCCACATCGCTTTCTCCTGCGCTGGGCGCACTCAAGAAGGAAGGTGAAAGCGGGCGGAAGAAGCTGAACCAGTATACCCGCTACGGAACGGTCGTGCTGACGATCATCCAGGGTTATTTCATTGCTGTCGGCCTTGAGAGCTGGGGCGCATCGACTGGCCAATCGGCCGTGGTGGAGCCGGGCATTCTCTTTCGCATTGCCTGCGTGATTGCGCTTCTGGGGGGCACCATGTTCCTCATGTGGCTGGGTGAACAGATTACGAGCCGGGGCATCGGCAACGGCATTTCCCTGATCGTCATGGCGGGCATTGTGTCGCAATTGCCGCGCGCGCTCGTCAATGTGTTTGAAGGCGGACGCACGGGAACCATGTCTCCACTGCTGATCTTTGGCATTCTGCTTCTGGTGGTCGGCCTGATTGCGTTTATCTGCTTCATGGAACGGGCCCAGCGGCGCGTGCTCATCCAGTATCCCAAGCGCGCAACCGCGCGCGGCATGATGCAATCCGACAAGTCTTTCCTGCCGTTGAAGATCAATACGGCGAACGTCATTCCGCCAATCTTTGCCTCTTCGCTTCTGCTGATGCCGCTGACGCTGGTGCAATTCGCCGGAAACCGGGTGGCGGGCGAAAGCGCCTGGGGTGATTTTGTTCTCGCGATCACGACCAATCTGCAGCACGGCTCTCCGCTGTTCATGGCGCTCTATGCGGCAGGCATCATCTTCTTCTGCTTCTTTTATACGGCGGTCGTCTTCAATCCTGAGGAAACGGCAGACAATCTGAAGCGCTATGGCGGGTTCATCCCGGGAATCCGGCCGGGCAAGAATACAGAGATCTACCTCGACTATGTCCTGACGCGGATTACCGTAATTGGTGCAGCCTATCTGACGTTCATCTGTCTGGTGCCGGAATATCTTGTGACGGCGCTCGGCATTCCGTTTTACCTTGGTGGCACGAGCCTGTTGATCGTGGTCAATGTCACGATCGACACCGTCACCCAGATTCAGAGTCACCTGCTGGCGCACCAATATGGGGATCTGATCAAGAAATCCAAACTGAAGGGCGGCCTGCGCCGCTAGAGCAGAATAGCCTTATTGGGAGGGGCACGGACTCATGAATATCATCCTTCTGGGACCGCCCGGAGCCGGAAAAGGCACGCAGGCCAGCCGACTTGTCGATGAGCGGGGGATGGTCCAGCTTTCGACAGGCGACATGCTGCGCGCGGCGGTGAAGGCGGGCACGCCAACTGGCCTCAAGGCAAAGGCAGTCATGGACGCGGGCGAGCTTGTGTCGGATGAGATTGTTTCGGGAATCATTGGCGAAGCGCTTGATGATCTGAGTCCGGAAACTGGCGTGATCTTCGATGGCTATCCCCGCACGGCCGCTCAGGCCGCGTCACTTGATTCCATTCTTTCGGACCGCAACCGCACGCTCGATCATGTGATCGAACTTGAGGTTGATGAAGATGCCCTTGTGGAGCGCATCACCGGGCGCTTTACCTGCGCGAAATGTAATGAGGGGTATCACGACCGGTTCAAGCAGCCCAAGACGTCTGGGGTCTGCGATGTGTGCGGGTCATCCGACTTCAAGCGCAGGCCGGATGACAATGAGGAAACGGTCCGGACACGCATGACCGAATATCGCGCAAAGACAGCGCCCATCCTTCCGATTTACGAACAACGCGGCCTTGTCCGGCGCGTGGATGGCATGGCCGATATCGGGCACGTCACGCAGGCAATCGAGGATATTCTCGACAGCTGACGCAGGGGAGGAGTGGCTGCGCCTTGACCCTAATGAAGGGAAAGCGCGTCCTTGATCTTCAGCTTTTCTTTCTTGAGCTTGGCGATCAGCGCGGTGTCCGGCGCGGGTCGGCGGGTTTCTTCCTCGATCATGCGATCGAGTCCTGCATGTCTTGCTTGAAGGCTGTTAACAAGGCTGGCTTCCATCAGCGACTCTCCATTGTTGACTGCGACATGGAGTAAATCACTAAAAGTCTTGCCTGTCTCGTACTCATTATGGTGAATGCGACCAGTTGAAGATGAGAATCGGCAAAGCGGGACTGTTCGATGGCAGTGGCTCTGGAGACACATGAAATCGAAACGAGGCTGGGGCTTCTCAGGGAAGAGCATCGCGACCTTGATGCGTCGATTGCCGCCCTGATGGCGAGCGGTTCGGTCGACCAGCTCCAGGTGGCGCGCATGAAGCGCCGAAAACTGAGGATCAAGGATGAGATCCAGCTACTCGAAAACCGGCTCGTGCCTGATATCATTGCCTGAAGAGCCGACCCGCGTTTACCTATTATCACCATTTTCCGAGCGGGCTTGGTGTGGCATGGTTGGAAGAGTTGAAGAATGGCAGGACGGACATGACCCAAGCCTTCGGCCTGACGGAAAAGCTGATCGATTCGCTGTATCTGGAAGCGATGCTGCTCGCCGATGAGGCGCGGGCCTATTTCGATCAGTTCAGTCGCGACGCACGCGCGGACATGAGTCCGCTGCAGCGGGTCAGCCTGTCGTGTGAATCGCTGAAAGTGACAACGCGGCTGATGCACAGCACGGCCTGGCTCTTGGCCCGTCGTTCGCCGCAGGGAACATCCAACCCGCTGGCGGCCGCAGCGCCGAGCGAGCGGGCAACCGTAGAAAGCCTCCCGGAAGAGGCACAGGCCCTGATCAGGGAAAGCGAAGATCTCTATGCGCGGATCCAGCGCCTTGATGGCAATCTGTCCCGGCGGGAAGAGAATGCCAATCCTGCCCTGGATTTGCGGGCCAGGTTGGAAAGGGCCTTTTGACGCCAGCCAATTGCCCGTTGCGCCTCCACATGGCATAGACGTGGCGGAAATTCCGGGGGCGCGACTTGACCAAATTCACCGTCAACAACCAGCCGGTCGAATACCGGATGGATCCCGACACTCCGCTGCTCTGGGCGCTGCGCGACGCGTCCAACCTGACAGGAACGAAATACGGGTGTGGATCGGGCGATTGCGGGGCCTGCACGGTTGATATCGACGGGCGTGCCGTGCGGTCATGCCAGATCACGATCGCCGCAGCGGAAGGAACGATTGTCACCACCATCGAAGGACTGTCACGCGACCGCAGCCATCCGGTGCAGCAGGCATGGGCAGCAGAGAGCGTTCCGCAGTGCGGCTACTGCCAATCAGGCATGATCATGGCTGCCGCTGCCCTGCTCAAGACGAATCCGAACCCGACGAACGAAGATATCGATTCGGCCATCACGAACCTGTGCCGGTGCGGAACCTATCCGCGGATCCGGCGCGCAATCAGGAGAGCGGCGGCCATGGCGGCCGGGCGCGAGGTGATTGTGGCGGCGCCTCCGCCGGGAATCGCGCCAGATGATGCTGCCCGTGCTGTGCCTGCCCTGACACCACCGGTGCGTTGAC
>CAYSCC010000067.1:0-7449 GCA_964429375.1 uncultured Chakrabartia sp. | reverse complement strand
TAATCAGTACTCTCGACGCCGGAGGGACGCCAACTCTTTCAGCGTCAGCTGACAAGGGCTATCAACCAGGTTTTGCGCGAAAAGGAAGGTTTTGGCGTCATCGACAATGTATATTTCACAAATCTGGTGATCCAGTGACATCTGAAACTGCATCCCCTGCCCTGACGCCGGCCACACTGTTCCGGGACAGCGACGAGACCTTGTCGTTTCCCGGCCTTGAACGGGTCGGAGCGCAGTTCGCCCTTGGCCTGGCCGATGTCATCGGATCCAACGGTGGGATCGGCACAAAGGTGATGTGCGGGGAGACCACAATCGCAACCTTTGCCGAATGGCGTGATCGGACCGGCAGCGCGAGCGCTGTAGGCCGGTTTCGCATGACTCCGCTCAAAGGCGGCATGCTGCTGTCATTGCCCCAGCCCTACATCAGCCAGCTCGTTGATCGTTACTATGGCGGGGATGGCACGGCTCCTGCCACACGCAAGGAATTGAGCGCCGCGGAAGAGCGCTATTTTGCAAAGCTGTGCAATCTTCTGGTGCCGATGCTGGCGGCTGCATGGTCAGACATGATCAGGATCGAACCGGTCGTTGCCAAGCTGGATCATAGCGGGTCCCCGCCCACACTGGTTCCCGACACCCATCAGGTTGCGGTCCAGCACTTCACCGTCGAAAGCATGGATGGGAAGAAAGTCGCAGTCGACGTTGTCTTCCCGCTGGCCATGCTTCGCGCGGTGCCCCAACTTGTTGCCGCTCCGGACCTGGAAGAAGCGTCGCAGGTGGACCCAGTCTGGCAGACCAGCCTGAATGAGTCCGTGATGCAGGTCCGCCTCCCTGTCAGGACAATTTTTGCCAGGCCGGAATTGCCGCTTTCCCAACTCCTTACCCTGCAGGCCGGAGACATCATTCCGGTCTGCCTGCCCAACCTGGTTCCAGTGACTGTTGCCGGTCGCGTCTTTGCCCGCGGCAGCGTCGGGGAATCGAACGGCAGAACCGCCATCAAGATCGAACGCATAGAAGAAGGAAGTGCATCCTATGAGTGACATGTCTGAAGCTCCGCGGCCATCCGAAGGGGCATTTGCCTCGGTCAGGCCAGACCATAACTTCGATCTTCTGTCCGATGTTTCGCTTCGCATTTCGGTCGAAGTCGGATCTACATCCATGCGACTGGCAGACCTGCTGAGCCTTGGCGAAGGGAGCGTGATCGAGCTCGACCGCCAGGCCAATGACGCGCTCGATATCTTTGCCAACGGCACGCTGATTGCGAAGGGCGAAATCGTCAACATGGATGGACGCTATGGCGTCCGGGTTTCAGAAGTCGTCAGCACCGGACGGCGCTTCGCAGGCCTTGAGCGGAGGTCCTGATGTTCGAATACATCCTTCGCCTCTTTATCCTTGTCCCAATGATCGGAGGCCTGGCCTGGGGATCATTGTGGCTGTGGCGAAAAGCCCAGATGGGCCTGCCATTGCAGGGTGGAACGGTTCGCGCCGCACAGATGGTTGACGTCCTTCCGCTTGGGCCAGGTAGCAAGCTGGCAGTCGTTGCGTTCGGCGGCCGGGAAGTCCTGATTGCCGTGACACGGACGCAAATCACGCTGCTTGCCGAAGATACGCGGGAGAATGCCGGTGCGTAAGGGCCTTGTCCTTGCTGCAGCCTTCGGCCTGACTTTCGTCATGGTGGCCAGCCCGGCGATCGCGCAGAGCGGTCCGGGGCTCGACAAGGCGCTTACCACGATAGCCGGTGATGGAAAGCCGCTGTCACTTTCTTTGCAGGTTCTCTTGCTGATGAGCCTGCTGACGGTTCTGCCGTCGCTGATCCTGATGATGACAAGCTTTACCCGCATCATCATCGTTCTTTCGATCCTGCGCCAGGCGCTTGGATTGCAGCAGACTCCGCCGAACCAGGTTCTTGTCGGCCTCAGTCTTTTCCTTTCGATGTTCGTCATGCAGCCTGTTCTTTCCCAAATCAACAAGACGGCAGTCGAACCCTACGGACGGAATGAAGTGACTCTGGAAGAAGGGATTGCCCGCTCGGGAACAGCGCTGCACGGGTTCATGATCAAGCAGACACGCAAATCCGATCTGAACATGTTCGCGAGCATCGCAAAGGCCCCGAAGTTCGAAAAGTCCGCGGACGTGCCTTTTTCGATCTTGCTTCCGGCATTTGTGACAAGCGAGCTCAAGACGGCATTCCAGATCGGGTTCCTCATCTTCCTGCCATTCCTGGTGATCGACCTGATTGTGGCCTCGGCCCTCATGTCGCTTGGTATGATGATGCTGTCCCCATCGATTATTTCCATGCCGTTCAAATTGCTTCTGTTCGTGCTTGTGGATGGCTGGGCCCTGACAATGGGCTCGCTCGCGTCGTCATTCAACGGATAGCGACATGGAAGCGGACTATTTCATCGGCGTGGCGCAACAGGCCCTGTGGGTCCTTGCGCTCGGGGCCGCGCCCATCCTTATTCCGGCACTTGTCGCAGGCGTGATCCTCGGCATGGTCCAGGCTGCAACGTCAATCAATGAACAGACACTCAGCTTTGTGCCCAAGCTGATCGTGGTCGCCATCTGCCTTGCCGTGTTTGGTGGCAGTATCATGATCCTCGTTGCTGACTTCACCAGGGAGATCTTCGCCCGCATTCCGGACATCGTGCGATAATGCCAATCGGCTTCGCAGGATTGGAACAGCAGCTGCTGATCTGGATGCTGGCGATGATCCGCCCCGGTGCCGCATTTGTCGCAGCGCCAATCTTCGGTGCGCCGCAAGTGCCGATCCAGGTCCGGCTCGTCCTTGCGCTCGCCATTGGGGTTCCGGCAGCAGCGGTCTCCGGCATGGCGTTGCCCGCAAATGGCATTGTTTCGTTCGACGGTCTCATGCTCGTGATCCCGGAAGTCATCGCCGGGTTGGCTCTGGGCTTTGCAGTGCAGATCGGATTTTCCGCAGCGATGCTGGGCGGGGAAGCGATCAGCAACACCATGGGCCTTGGCTTTGCGGCCATGGCCAATCCGCTTGGCGGCCCGGCAAGCCCTGCCATTGGACAACTGCTTTCGATGATGGGTCTTTTCCTGTTTCTCGGCTTTGGCGGTCATTTGACCCTGATCGGCATCATCGTGGACAGTTATCGCGCCCTTCCGCCGGGGCACGCCTGGCTTTCGTCCTCGGCGATCGGCGGGCTGATCCAGTTTGGCGGACTGGTTTTCGCTGCAGGTCTTTCAATTGCCTTGCCCGTTGGCTTTGCGATGATCCTCGTGCAGCTGATCATGGCCATGGTGGCACGTTCAACGCCCACGCTGAACCTGTTTGCGGTCGGCCTTCCAGCGACGCTTCTTGCTGGCCTTGTGCTGCTTGCAATGGCGGCACCCGTCATGGCGGATTCAATCACAAATGCCCTGAAGGCTGGGCTCGACATGTCGCAAACCCTCTCCAAGGGATCGCCCAATGGCTGAGGCAGCAGATCGGGACCAGAGAACAGAAGCCCCAACGCAAAAGCGTCGGGCTGATGCCGCGCTCAAGGGTGACGTCCTTCAGTCACGCGAATTGGGCACGGCCCTCGTGATGCTTGCCGGCGCGGCATGGCTCATATTTGCCGGACCCTGGTTCATGCACGAGTGCAGGCAACTGCTCACGGTCGGGCTCTCGTTCGACAATCGCGACATCATCCTGTTCGACCCAGCTGATCTTGCGGCCCGCCTTTTGGGAGCCACACTGGTTCCACTCACACTCCTGTTTGTCGTCACTCTGATTGCGGCCGTCGGGGCGCCGGCAATGCTCGGCTCGCTTGGCTTCAGATCCGGTGCCATGGCCTTCAAGGGAGATCGCCTGAATCCCATCAGCGGCTTTGGCAGGATCTTTGGCCTGAACGGCCTGATCGAACTCGGCAAGGCCCTGGCGAAGGCTGCGGTACTCGGACTGCTGGGCTATTGGCTCGTGTCCCGCGACATGCGCCATATCATGGGTCTTGGCGCACAGGACATGCGCCAGGCGGCCAGCACATTGGGGCACATGATTGTCAGTGCAATGACCTGGCTCGCGCTTGGACTTGTCGTCATCGCTGGCATCGACGTCCCTGTGCAGATTGTTCGCCGGAACGGACGGCTTCGCATGACACGTCAGGAGGTCAAGGAAGAATTGCGCCAGACAGAAGGCGCTCCCGAACTCAAGCAGGCCATTCGCCAGAAACAGCAGTCGCTCCTGACGGGCTCGGCCCGCAAGGCAGTTACCGAAGCCCATGTCATCCTCACCAACCCAACGCACTTCGCTGTCGCTCTGCGGTACGACCCGAAGAAGGATTTCGCTCCCATGGTCGTGGCGCGCGGGCGCGGTGAAACGGCACTGGCCATTCGCTCATTGGGAGCGGAGAACAATGTGCCCACGCTGGAATATCCGCAGCTTGCCCGCGCCATCTATTTCACGACACGGGCGGGGCAGACAATCGCGGAGGATCTGTATGTTGCCGTAGCGACGATCCTTGCCTTTGTTTTCAATATCGACCGGGCAATGGCCGAAGGCATTGCGCCACCCACGATCGAAGTCCCGCCAGAAAAGCAGTTCGACGAGAACGGAGCCCGCGATGCAGGCTAAACTCCAGACACGTCATGCCGTTCCTCTGTACAAAGGGAGCTGCTGCTCATGATCGGATCCATAGCAACGACGCTTGGCGTCGGGTCAGGCATCGACACCGTCAAGCTGGTTGAAGACCTGGCTGCGGCGTCGCGCGACCCGAAGGTCGCACAGTTCGATACACGCGCCAATGCAAACAAGGCGAAAATCAGTGCCGTTGCTCAGGCACGGTCCGATCTTGAGAGCTTTTCGACGACCTTTGCGACTCTCGTTGCGGGTGGGACCCTTCAGTCTCAGCCGAGCGTCGCAGATGCGAACGCCCTTTCCGCAATAGCAGCACCAGGAGTGCGGGCCGGGAATTTTTCGGCTGAAATCAGCATCCAGCAGCTTGCCAAGGCGCAAACCGTCTATTCAGCATATCTCCCGGCAGCGACTGACACGGTTGGTCAGGGCACAATGACGCTGGCTGTGGGGACGCAGACCTACACAATCACGATCGATGGAACAAACGACAGCCTTACCGGGTTGGCAGCAGCGATCAACGCAGCGGCGAGCGGGGTTTCAGCCAACATCGTGACGGATGGGAATGGTGCGCGCATTGTTCTCAAGGGCCAGTCCGGTGCGGCATCTGCATTCACCTTGACCCCTGACGTCGGCGCAGATCCAGCGCTGGACCGCTTTGCCTATCCCGGCGTCGGCGGCGGCCTCACACTGGCACAGGCTGCGCTTGATGCGCAGTTCACGGTCGATGGCATCCCCTATACGCGGGCCACGAATACGATCAGTGACGTCTTCCCGGGCATTACCCTTTCGCTCAAGAAGGCAGCCCCCGGAGTTCCGGTCGCCGTTACCGGGGCCAGACCAACGGAAACATTGCGGCAGACGCTCAACGATTTCATTTCGGTCTACAACACGCTCAAGAAGGATCTGGCGACAGCCCGAACCACGACTGGCGGAGATCAGGCGTTGCGCTCGCTGGAAGTCCAGTTGACCGGCCTCATTTCAAAGGCCGTGACGAGCGATCCGCAGATCAACAGCCTGACGGGGCTTGGCGTATTCACCAATCGCGATGGTTCGATCGGCCTGGATTCCGCAAAGTTCGAAGCCGCCCTGAAGGCAAACCCGGATGCGGTTGAAGCACTGTTCAGCCCGACCAGAGATCCAACACACACCGTCACGACCGATCCCGGACTTTCAGAGACGCTCAAGTCTCTGAAAGATACCGCGACAGCCACAGGCGGTGCTCTCGCCTCTGTCGCAAGCAGGCTGCAAAAGGAAAGCCAGCTGATCGCGGATGCGCGCGCCAAGATGGAAGCGCATGAAACCGCCTACAAGAGCCGCCTCGTTCGCCAGTTCAGCGGCATGGATTCGCGAATTGCGGCGTTCAAGGCGACCCAAAGCTATCTCACACAGCAGATCGCGCTGTGGAGCAACCAAAAGAACTGATGGGCCTGACCGTTGTACGCTTCCCCTAACACCTTGCGCGCGCGCAACCGTTACCAGGTGCTCGACCTCAGCAGCCGCATGGAAGGCGCAAGTCCGCATAGACTCGTCTCCATCCTCTACGAGGAGCTGCAGAATGCACTGGATGGCGCGATCCGCGCCCGCGAAGGCGGCCATGACATTGCTGCAAATTCGCAGATGGCTCGGGCCAAGTCGATCCTCGCAGCCCTTGAAGCTGGCCTGGATTTTGAGCGGGGAGGCACCCTTGCAACAACGCTGTGCGGCATTTACCGGGCTATGCAGAGGCAGCTGGCGAATACGCCCAATGACATCGACAAGTTGACCGAAGTCCGCGAAGGCGTCGTCAATATTGCAGAGTCCTGGCGCGCGCTGGTGGCCTGAGTCCTGCGCATGCCGATGAAGCTTGCGCCAGTCGTTGCGTGCGGTGTCTGCCTCATTGCAATCTCAACTGACGCTTACGCTGCAACCACCTCGGCGAGAGCGACCGCCCGTATCCTTCGCCCAGTCACGCTTCAAGCTGGCAAGGCGACCACAAGGCAGCAGATCCGGCCGACAAGACCGCGAGAACGCAAATGCCCACTCGCCGATGCAGCGGCGATTCCCAATTGCAGGCTGATTGTCACCGACCTCGAATAGAATGGCCGCCAATGTGTCCGACGCGTAACCGGGCCTGAAGCTCAGCAGGTGCGATCAACACCATATTTGCGCATCTTTTCAATGAGCGTCGTGCGCTTGAGGGTGAGGAGACGGGCAGCTTCGGAAATGACTCCATCGGCATTGTCCAACGCCATCTGGATTCGTTCCAGTTCCATTGTCTCAAGCAGCATCTTCAGATCAACCGGCATTGGCGCGCTGTCCTGTGCATTCGGCTGCAAAGGAGCCACCGCGGGCTGCTGGACCGACGCTGCCGGCGTGAACATGCGCTGAGGCATACGCCCAATCAGCTGCTCTGCTTCTCGTGCGCCGATCATTTCACCCGGAAAGAGAATGCCGGCGCGCTCAACCACATTGCGAAGCTCGCGGACATTGCCGGGCCAGTCATGGTCCATCAACCGCGACAATGCTGAGGGGTCGAAACGCGCCCGCCCCGAAAGGGGCGTTTTCTCCTGAAAGTGGCGAATGAGCAGTGGAATGTCTTCAGCGCGGTTTGCAAGACTAGGGACCTCGACCGGGACGACACCAAGCCGGAAATAAAGGTCCTCACGAAAGCGTCCGTCGGCAATGGCGGCAGACAAATCCTGGTGGGTCGCCGAGATAATTCTGACATTGACAGGGATTGTGCCATTGCCCCCCACGCGGGTGATGATGCCTTCTTCAAGCACGCGCAGCAGTTTCACCTGCATGTCAAAGCGCATGTCACCAATTTCATCGAGGAAAAGCGTGCCACCGTCCGCTTCCTCGAAGCGGCCGATCCGGCGCATCGCTGCGCCTGT
>CAYSCC010000066.1:0-7456 GCA_964429375.1 uncultured Chakrabartia sp. | reverse complement strand
CGTGAAGGCCTGCAGGGGCAACCGCGCAAGCTCGTTGATCCCAATGGCTGGTCCAGTGACGGGGCAACGGCATTGGCCGAATGGGCACCGTCCAGCGATGGTCGCTGGGTCGCCTACGCGATTCAGGACGGCGGCACCGATTGGCGGACCCTCAAGATCGTCAATGTCGAAACAGGCGCAGTGGCACCCGATGAAATCAACTGGGTCAAATTTTCCTCATTGGCCTGGAAGTCGGACGGCAGCGGCTTCTTTTACTCGCGCTTTCCCGAACCAGAGGCGGGCGAGACATTCCGATCGGTCAACCTCAACCAGGCCGTCTACTTCCATGCCTTGGGAACCGCGCAATCCGAAGATGTGCTGGTCTATGCAACCCCTGACCGCCCCCGGTTGAGACATGCGGCGCAAGTCACCGATGATGGCGCCTACCTGTTGATCACCAGCGCCGATGGCACCGACCAGAGATACGAACTGACCATTGCCAAGCTCGGGCGAAAATCGCTCAAGTTGCGCCCCCTGGTGAAGGGACTCGAAAACAACTGGTCGCTTGCCGGTTCAGTCGGCCCGAGTTTGTTTTTCCTCACTGACAATGCTGCCCCGCGGGGCCGAATGGTGACGCTCCATGCAGACCGGCGTTTACAGCAGCCGGTTGAAATCATCGCCCAGTCAGCAGATACGCTCGTCGGCGCATCGTTGGTGGGCCGGCGACTGATCCTCGCCTATCTTGGCGATGCAAAATCCGAAGCGGAATTGCGCACGCTGGACGGCCGTCTGCTGGGACCCATTACGTTGCCATCAATTGGCTCCGCAGCCGGGTTCGGCGGCAAGGGAGGCGATCCGGAAACCTTCTTCACCTTCTCCAGCTATGCCGTCCCTCCCACTGTCTACCGGTTCGACACAGACACCGGCAAGACTGAGCTTTTTGCAAAGCCGGACGTGGGGTTCAATCCGGCAGACTTCTTAACGGAGCAACGGTTCTACACTTCGAAGGACGGCACAAGAATTCCCATGTTTCTTGTCCGGCGGAAAGACAGTCTCGGTGGAGGGCCGCGACCCACGCTGCTATATGGATATGGCGGTTTCAACATTGCCGTCGCCCCCTCCTTTGACGCGCCCAAACTTGCCTGGCTTGAGCAGGGAGGCGTGCTTGCAGTTGCCAACCTTCGCGGCGGAGGAGAGTATGGCGCAAGCTGGCACAATGCCGGGCGGCTTCAGGCAAAGCAGAATGTCTTTGATGATTTCATTGCAGCCGGTGAGTATCTGATCGACCAGGGGATCACCTCGAAGGACAAGCTGGCTATCGAGGGCCGATCAAATGGCGGCCTGCTGGTTGGCGCTGTCGTCAATCAGCGACCGGATCTGTTTGCGGCCGCCCTGCCCGCCGTGGGCGTGATGGATATGCTGCGCTTTCATCAGTTTACGTCGGGGCGTTTCTGGATCGATGATTATGGTGACCCTGCAAAGGAAACCGATTTCAAGGTCTTGCGCAGCTATTCACCCTACCACAATGTGACCGGCGGGCGCGATTATCCGGCAATTCTTGCAACCACAGCAGACACCGATGACCGGGTGATCCCGGGGCACAGCTTCAAATATGTTGCTGCGCTGCAGGCCGCCGATATCGGCACCAAGCCCCATCTCATCAGGATAGAAACGCGCGCCGGGCACGGTCGGGGCAAGCCTACGGACAAAACCATTGCGGAATCAGCCGACATGTATGCGTTTGTCGCGAGATGGACGGGCCTTTCGATCAAGACGCCCTGAACACAGGCTGTTGAACCGGTTCATCGGGCAGACAGAGCCAATCCTGTAACCCACGAGTCGGCAGCCGTTGGAGCCGGCTGTTCAGAGGGCAGGGTTTCGAAATGATCATACAGCGAAAATTGTCCGCCGGCCTTGTTGCGCTGGCATTGCTGACGAACGCAAGCACGCCGGCATTCTCGCGCGACCATGGCTACCGGTATGGCAGAGGCCATCACGGCTGGCGCCATCACCATGACCGCCTGGACGGTGGAGACATTGTGGCCGGCGTGGCCCTGATTGCGATACTTGCGGCTGTGCTTTCGGCATCGGGCAAGAACAAGCATGACACAAAGGCGGTAGACAGCCAGATCGACAGCGAAGATGAGGCTGTGGATGCCTGCGCCGAGGCCGCAGAAAAGAGGCTTGGCAATGACGCGAGGGTTCAAGACATTTCGGATGTCAAACGCACCAGTGACGGATGGCTCGTCGCAGGCACAGTAAAGCAGCGCGACGACTGGGACAGCGATGCGACTGCCGGCAACGACCAGTTCACATGCACCGTCCGTTTCGGGATCGTCCAGGACGTCACGCTGGAAAACGGGTCCGTCGCCTTGAATTGATCGAAGCCGCGCATCAGTTTGTGGCCGCGCCGTTTCGAGAGCGTTCTTGACCCCACGCCCTGCTTCGTCACTATGCCGATCAAACAACAAGGCAAGGCAGAGGAACCATGACTTTCACCATTGACCGCCGCGCACTCTTGACGACCGGAGCGTTTGGCCTTGGTGGCCTGATCCTTCCCGGCGGATCACTCGCCGCTCAAGCCCTGCTGGGAGCCAAAGGATTTACCCACGGCGTGGCAAGCGGAGAGCCCGATTCGGATTCCATATTGCTGTGGACTCGTTTCGTCAGCGCAACAGGTTCGCCGTCCAAGGTCAGGGCCGAAATCTCCCAGAACCGGGATTTCAGCAAGCTTGCAGGCGGAGGAGAAATGGTCACCGGGGCATGGCGTGACCATACCGCAAAGATCACCATAGGCGGGCTCGCGCCCGGCATGGCTTACTATTACCGGTTCATCGGTCCCGATGGGTCGATTTCGCCGATCGGACGGACGAGAACTCTTCCACAAGGCAGGATTGGGCAGTTCAACATTGCGGTCTTTTCCTGCGCCAATCTCGGTTTTGGGCTTTTCAACGCCTATGCCCATGCAGCGCGCCGCGATGACATCGACCTTGTCCTTCACCTCGGGGACTATCTCTATGAATATGCGCGCGGCGGCTATGATGGTGGCACCGAACTTGCGCGGCGGATCCTCCCGGAAACAGAGATCTACAATCTTGCCGATTATCGGGCACGATACGCAAGTTATCGGAGCGATCCCGGCCTGCAGGCTCTGCATGCCGCCTTCCCCATGATTGCTTCAACCGATGACCATGAAGGGGCAAACGACTCCTGGGAAGGTGGTGCGGAAAACCATCAGCCGGACGAAGGCGAATGGACCAATCGCAAGAACGCCGCCATGCAGGTATGGCGCGAATGGATGCCTGTCAGCGAACAGCCCTGGAAAAGCTATGACATTGGCGAGCTTGCGACCTACTTCCGGACGGACACCCGGATGGTGGCCAGATCCCGGCCTGCCAGTTATGGGACCATCTTGCGCAGCGGCGACCCGGCAGCTGCGCTTGTCGCTTTCCGTGATGGGGCCTGGCAAGACCCGGCCGCGACCATGATGGGGACCGAACAGGAAAACTGGTTATATCATGGTTTTCGTGCGGCGAGCCGACAGAAAAAGACGTGGCAGATTCTCGGCGTTGGAACCAACATGGGCTACAATTCAACGCCAGTTGATGCGCTGGACTGGCTCGATCCGAAAGCGGATGGCCGAGCCATTTCCTATTTCAAGGCTGGGATTGCGGCGGCCAGGGCCGGGCTGCCATACAATTTGGACAATTGGGGAGGTTATCCCAAGGCGAAGTCGCGCCTGCTCTCTGCGGCGCAGGCCACAGATGCCAATCTGATCGCGGTCACAGGTGACAGCCACAACGCTTGGGCTTTTGACCTGATCGAGGACAAGCGCGCTGCCGGTGTCGAATTCGGCGGCCACAGCGTCACATCTCCGGGCATCGAATCCGTCACCCGGCCAGAAGACCGGGACAAGGTGGCCAAGGCACTGGTCGCAAGCAGCACGGAACTCCGTTGGACGGACACATCCAACAGGGGGTACATGCACATTTCCCTTTCCCCTGCGGCTGCGACTTGCGAATGGATCTTCATGGAAACCGTTCGAACGGACTCACTACAAACGAAAGCGAGCCACCGTATGAAGGTGCGGCCCGGCAGGAAGATGCTCGAACCGGCATGAAGCTTCTTCTGGCGCTGGCAGCTGCCGTTCTGGCCCTCCCGACTCCGGCCGCTGCCGGAACGACCTATGTGGAGGCCGGACACTTGCTGGATGTCGAATCCGGGAAGATTTTGCGTGGACAATGCATTACGATCACCGATGAACGAGTGAGTGCCGTCGGCCGCTGTGCCCGGCCGCCGCGCGGAGCGAAAATTGTCGACTGGCGCGCCTACACCATCCTTCCCGGCCTGATTGATCTCCACACCCATGTGGCCGATGTCGGGCAGACGGCGGATGTGGCGGAACCGATCCGAACGGGTCCCGCCGACACAGCCTTCATTGGGGCAAAGAACGCGCACGAGACACTGCTGGCAGGCTTCACGACTGTTCGCGATGTCGGGACATTCAGGGTGTTTTCGGACGTCAAGCTCCGCGACGCCATTGCGAAAGGGTTGGTCCCGGGGCCTCGCATGCTTGTGGCGGGGGCCTATATTACGGTTCCGGGCGGAGGCGGAGAGATCAATGGCCTTGCTCCCGGCAGTGTCCCCCCCGAAATGCGCTATGGCGTGGTCGCAAATGCTGCCGATGCTGCAAGAGCGGCCGAAGGGCTATTCGCCGGGGGTGCTGATTTTCTGAAGCTGATCGCAACCGGCGCAGTCCTTGCGATTGGCACGGAGCCAGGACAAAGCGAGCTAAGCGAAGAGGAGATGCGTGCCGCCATAAAGGTGGCAGCGGCGCACAATAGCTATGCAACGGCCCATGCGCATGGGGCGGCAGGCATCAAGGCCGCAATCAAGGCAGGCGCACGTTCGATCGAACATGCGAGCCTGATCGATGATGAAGCGCTGATGATGGCCCGAGATGCCGGCGTATGGCTGGTCATGGACATTTTCAATGGCGATTACATTGAAGAGGTCGGGACCCGTGAAGGCTGGCCCGCGGAATATCTCCGCAAGAACCGCGAAACGACCGATATCCAGCGTGAGGGTTTCTCCAAAGCTGTGCGGTTGGGCGTAAAAATCGGATTCGGGACAGACAGCGGCGTATACCCTCACGGGCTGAACGCGCGCCAGTTCGCCTATATGGTCCGGTATGGAATGACCCCATTGTCGGCCATCCGTTCTGCCACGGTTGACGCTGCACGGCTTATGATGCGCGAAAAGGACATCGGGTCCATCAGCCCCGGCCATTTTGGCGATCTGATTGCCGTCGAGGGAAATCCCCTTCAGGACATTCGGACTCTGGAATCGGTCAAAGGCGTCATCAAGGGCGGCATTCAGTTCAAGTAGGATGCTGCCGCCGCCGGCTCAGGAGTACACGAACTCCGCGCCATCCAGATCCACTTTCGGCAGATCGTCCTTGTCGCTCCAATAATCCTGATTGTGCTGCCATTCCAGCTTGTCGCCGCGCTTTGGCATCAAGTGAAGGCCACGTTGGAGGTAGCCGGGATTGAAATTGTCGGCATCGATCCAGGGCAGAAGTGGCATATTGTGGTCTTCAGGCCGCAACTTCACTTCGACGCGACTGGCCCCCTTGTCATCCATATGCTTCAGCAGCCGGCACACAAGGTCTCCAAGCAGGTCAACCCGCAAGGTCCAGCTGGCCCGGAAATAGCCAAACACCCACACCATGTTCGGCACCCCGGTGAACATCATGCCGCGATAGGTCACCGTGCTCGACCAGTCGACAGGCTGATCATCGATTTCAAAAGGAATATCGCCGAGCACGGACAGGTTAAACCCGGTGGCCGTTATCACGATATCAGCCTCTAGTTCGCGGCCCGACTTCAACAGGATGCCCTTCTCCGTAAACCGCTCAATGTGATCGGTCACCGCTGCGACCTTGCCTTCTGCGATCTTTCGGAAAAGATCTCCATCCGGGAGAAAGGCAACCCGCTGTTGCCATGGGCGGTAGCTCGGCGTGAAATGCGGAGACAGGTCGAAGTCCGGGCCCAGATATTCGCGGGCGGCTGCAAAAAGTTCCTCGCGGACCGCTTCGGGCTCAGTCCGGCAACGCCTGATGATCGTTTCCATATCGAAATTGATCTGCTGCCGGACGACACGATGGATTGTCGGCTCGTCTATGCCGATTTCGCGCAGGCGATCCGCCAGTTCGTTGGCGTTGGCGCTCGGCATGAAGTATGTCGGGGACCTCTGGAGCAGCGTCAACGAACCGCACTCGTCCGCGATGGCCGGCACAACAGTAGCGGCCGTCGCACCAGAGCCAATCAGGACAACCCGTTTGCCCTTAAGATTGATGTTGGCAGGCCAGGTCTGGGGATGCACGATTTGACCCTTAAAGTCCTGCATGCCAGGCCATTCCGGCGTGTAGGGCGTATCGTGGTTGTAATAACCCTGACACATCCAGAGAAAGTTGCACGTGAAGAAATGCGTCTTGCCATCGGCCTTACTGATGGCTTCGACGGTCCAGAGGTTGTCCGCACTGGACCAGCGACAATGCGTGATCGTATGACCATAGCGGATGTGATCAGACAGGCCATTTTCCTCGATCACTTCGCCCATATATTTCAGGATTTCGTCTGCGGTGGCGATTGGAGCGCCAATCCAAGGCTTGAACCGATATCCGAACGTATAGAGATCGCTGTCGGAGCGAACACCGGGATAGGTGTGCGTAACCCACGTTCCGCCAAAGCTGTCCTTGGTTTCAAGGATAACAAAACTTTTTTCGGGCATCTGGTCAGTCAAGTGATAGGCCGCGCCGATTCCGGATATCCCCGCGCCAACGATCAGCACGTCAAAATGCGTCTGCCCCGCGTCGGTCCGCTCTGCGGTCATTGTGCTGGTCTGCGCCACGATAGACTCCTTCTCCACATAGTGTCGTGCATGTTCGCCGCCATCAGACACCAATACCTTGATCCAGGTCAATCGCACTTGGCAAGACAATGCTGCTGTCATGCAGTGTTACAACGGTTTTCCTTGCAAATCGGGTGCGCTTGAGAAAAACCAACTGTCAAAATTTTCCGAGTCGGAGAGGGCTGGGAAGGGACGCAGGACATTTGCCGCAAAGGCATGACTCGTCGAGACATTCTGGCAATCGCAGGACACAAGACATGACTACAGATCCCGTTGTAATCGCATCCTATGCACGCACGCCCATGGGTGGCATGCAAGGCGTTCTTTCCGGCGTTTCCGCGACCCAGCTGGGTGCAACCGCCATCAAGGCCGCTGTAGAGCGCGCCGGCGTAAAGCCCGAGGCCGTCGATCAGGTGATCATGGGCTGCGTACTGCCCGGTGCATTGGGACAGGCCCCTGCCCGTCAGGCGACCCTGGGCGCGGGGCTCCCCATTTCGGTCGGCGCAACCACCATCAACAAGGTGTGCGGATCGGGCATGAAAGCGGCGATGATGGCCGCAGAAGC
>CAYSCC010000065.1:0-7552 GCA_964429375.1 uncultured Chakrabartia sp. | reverse complement strand
TGAGCCGTTCCTGAATGATCTCCAGATGCAAAAGGCCGAGAAAGCCACAGCGGAAACCAAAGCCGAGCGCGGCGCTCGTTTCCATTTCGACGCTGAAGCTCGCATCGTTGAGGCGCAATTTGGAAATGCTTTCGCGCAGCTTTTCGAAATCTGCCGCATCGACCGGAAACAGGCCGCAAAAGACCACGGGCTGGACTTCCTTGAAGCCCGGCAGGGGCTCAGCCGCCGGCCGCTTGGCATCGGTGATCGTGTCACCGACGCGGGTCTGCGCCACTTCCTTGATCTGCGCCGTGATGAAGCCGATTTCTCCGGCGGCAAGCTCGTCCAGTTGTTCGATCTTGGGGCGCATGCAGCCGACCCGATCGACAAGGTGCTGGGTGCCGGTTGCCATGAACTTGATCTGCTGGCCCTTGCGCAGCACGCCCGCCACGATCCGGATAAGGATCACCACGCCCAGATAGGGATCATACCAGCTATCAACCAGCATCGCCTTCAGCGGCGCATCGCGATCACCCTTTGGCGGGGGAATGCGGGTGACGACCGCTTCGAGGACTTCATCAATGCCAATGCCGGACTTGGCGCTGGTCAAGACCGCATCCGAGGCATCAAGGCCAATGATTTCCTCGATCTCCTGGCGAACCTTGTCCGGCTCGGCAGCGGGCAGATCGATCTTGTTGATCACCGGCACAATCTCATGATCATGCTCGATCGACTGGTAGACATTGGCGAGTGTTTGCGCCTCAACGCCCTGCGCTGCATCCACGACAAGCAGCGCGCCTTCGCATGCGGCAAGGCTGCGACTCACTTCATAGGCGAAGTCGACATGGCCCGGGGTATCCATCAGGTTCAGCTCGTAAAGCTGCCCATCCCGCGCGGTATAGTTGAGGCGCACCGTTTGCGCCTTGATCGTGATCCCGCGTTCCTTCTCGATATCCATATTGTCGAGGACCTGCGCGGTCATTTCCCGTTCGGACAGACCGCCAGTGCGCTGGATCAGGCGATCCGCCAGCGTGGACTTGCCATGATCGATATGGGCAATGATCGAGAAATTGCGGATGCGTTCAAGCGGCGTAGACATGGGCGGGCCCCTAGCAGCGACGGGTGCAAAGGGCAAAGGGGGCCACGTCGGGCGTCCATTTTATCCAATTCCCGAAGCGCGTTTTTTGTTATACTCTTGCCATGGATCACAAAATGGAGTGCCGTTTTGTGGTGATGGGCCAGCATTCAGGTCGAACAGAGGGGAAGAACTTTGCGTAAATTCGTTTCAACGGCAATTGCCGCTTCGATGGTTCTCGCAAGCACGGCGCCAGCGGCTGCGAAGGAAGCCAATGACCGGTCATCGGCCAAGAAGGCCCAAGACAAGGGCGTGGCCGAAATCCCGGTCTGCACAAAGCGTCTCGGCACCATCGCAATCATGGAACCCGAAACCAAGTGGTGGTCAGAGCTCGGCGTCTCCAGCCCCGAGGCGCTCATCAAGTTTTTCGTCATGAAATCGGGCTGTTTCGGCCTGGTTGACCGCGGCGGCGGCCTCGCCGCACGCGCCGTGGAGCGCGCACTGGGCGATTCCGGTGAGCTGCAGCATGGGTCCAACATCGGAAAGCGCCAGGTAAAGGCTGCGGATTATGTCGTCGTGCCCGACATCGTCAGCCGCAACAGCAATTCAGGCGGTATGGGCGTCGCAGGCGCATTGGGCGGCTTTCTGGGCGGACGCACCTTTGGCGGCCTGCTGGGCGGCCTCAAGGTTTCCAAGAAGGAAGCCAACGTAACCCTGAGTCTCGTCAATGTCCGCACGACCGAAATCGAGTCCCTGTCGGAAGGCTATTACCGCAAGTCTGACCTGAGCTGGGGCGGCGGCGGCGGCGCCTGGTGGGGCGGCGGGCTCGCAGCAGCGGGCGGTGGAAGCTACACCAATTCGGACATTGGCCAGGTGATCGTGCTTGCCTATCTCGATGCATACAAGAAGATGGTTGGGACACTTGGCGGCCTGCCTGAAAACGCGAGCAACGCGGCCCCGAAGGCAGAATAGCGGGGCGGATCAGCCGTCCAGCCAATCCGCAAGGATGGCGTTCACTGCATCCGGCGCTTCCTGCTGAACCCAGTGGGAAACGCCGGGCAGGCGGTGCAATGTGAACTCGGACACCCATTCTTCCGTGCCTTCGGTGCACCGGATGTTGAGCGCGCTATCCTCCTCGCCCCAGATCATCAGGGTGGGCGTGTTGACCCTGCCGTCACCCAGATTGACGCTGTCCCTGTGTCGCAGGAGCGCGCGATAATAATTGATCATCGCGGTGATCGCGCCGGGGCGCAGCGCAGCATCGGCATAGGTTTGCAGCACGTCTTTGGGAAAGCGGCTCTTGTCGACCGCCATGTTGTAGAACGCGCCCTTGATGCCGCGTCCGTCCTCTCTCGTCAGCATGGCTTCGGGCAGGCGGGGCAGCTGGAAGAAAAAGATGTACCAGCTGCGCCGGAACTGACGCCAGTGCCGGATTTCCCGCATCCCGACCATCGGGTGCGGCACATTCATGATGACAAGCTTTGCAAGGGGCCGGAGCTTGCGGATCGCAAAAGCCCAGGCGATGATCGCTCCCCAGTCATGTGCGATGAGCATGACCTCTTTGGCCCCGGAAGCATCAATCAGGGCAGCCACATCGTTCGTCAGATGATCGAGCGCATAGGCGCGGACGCCTTCCGGCTTTGAAGAGGCGCCATAGCCCCTCAGATTCGGCGCCCACACGCGCCAGCCGCGCGCGGCGAGCATCGGCATCTGGAACCGCCAGCTGTAATTCAGCTCGGGAAAGCCATGCAGGCAAAGCGCAAGCCGATCCCCCGAACCACATTCCGCAAGTTCGAAAACCTGCCCATTGGCCTCAACGAAGCGCTGCGTGATGCCGGAGGCGGGATCAGGGGTCCAGGTGAACGGCGGCGCCGTGCCGGGTTGGGCTGCTGTCATCTCTCACGCCTCCTTGGTCTGTGCCCTCTGCCCGCCCGGCGCCCAAAAATCCAGCAGAACGCGTGGAGGCAGCAACAGGTGCTCTGGCTGCGCATGCGTTACATTTGGGCAACATATGGCGGAAAAGCGACACTTCAGGCTCCACAGCGGATTGACGCGGGACATCGCGAAGGCCACGCGTTGCCCATTCCGGTGCACATAACGGAGATCCACACCTTGCGCTCAACCCATGCCAGACTTGCGTCACTCGCCCTTCTTGCGAGTGTGTCCATGCCCGCCCTTGCCCAGGAAACCGCCGGGGCCGCTACTGATGACGGACTTGGCGAAATCGTCGTCACCGCCCAACGCCGCGAGGAAAAGTTGCAGGACGTTCCTCTGTCGATCACGGCAGTCAGGGGAGAGAAGCTTGATGCGCTTGCTTCTGGCGGGCCCGACATCCGCTTCCTTTCCGCCCGCGTGCCGAGCCTGATCATCGAATCCTCTTTTGGCCGGACCTTTCCGCGTTTCTATATTCGCGGGCTGGGCAACACCGATTTCGATTTCAACGCATCCCAGCCGGTGAGCCTCGTCTATGACGATGTCGTGCTGGAGAACCCGATCCTCAAGGGCTTCCCGGTGTTCGATCTTGATCGCGTCGAAGTGTTGCGTGGGCCCCAGGGCACGCTGTTCGGGCGCAACACCCCTGCCGGTATCGTGAAATTCGATTCCGTGAAGCCCGGTGATGAACTGAGCGGCTATGGTCGTGTTTCCTATGGCCGTTTCAACGCCCTCAACGCGCAAGGTGCCGTTGGCGGCCCGATTGCCGGCGATGCGGTGTCCGCACGAATCTCCATGCTTTATCAGCGGCAAAGCGACTATATCGACAATGTCCTGCCCGGTGGAACCACGAAGAACGCCTTCGAAGGCTATGACGAGTTTGCAGCCCGGCTCCAGTTCCTCCTCAAGCCCAGTGAGGATCTCGACATTCTGCTGAGTGGGCAGCTGCGTCAGCTTGACGGCACGGCGCGGGTCTTCCGCGCCAATGTGTTCACGCGCGGACAAAAGGGGCTCAATTCCAACTTCAGCCGCTACCAGGTTTCGACCGACGGCCAGAACGAGCAGCACGTCAATACCTACAACGGATCGGCGCGGATCACCTATGATGCAGGGCCCGTCTCCCTCGTGTCGGTGACCAGCTACTGGGACGGTGATGCCACATCCGTCGGTGACGTGGACGGTGGCTTTGGCGCGTCGTTCCTCCCGCCCGCCCTGACTGGTCCGGGATATATTCCCTTTACGGCCGAAACGCGCGACAGCGTGCCGAAGCTCAAGCAGTTCACGCAGGAGCTCCGTTTCGAAAGCAACGGGAACGGCCCGCTCTCGTATCAGGGTGGCTTTTTCTACTTTGATGAAAGCCTGCGCATCCTGAGCGAGAATTATTCGACGCTCGGCGACCCCAACAACGCAACCGGAGGCGTCAACATCATCGTGACGCAACGCCAGAAGAGCAAGGCCTATGGAATTTTCGGCTCGCTGACTTATGATCTGACGGATCAGTTCAGTGTGACGGGCGGTCTGCGCTATAACAATGACCGGCGGCGCTATCAGGTGGACCGCACCAAGGATACGCAGTTCCCCAATTTCCTCCAGAACCCGCTGGGTACAGTCAATCGGTCGGTGAAGGATGACAATATCACCTGGGACATCACAGCCAAATATGACGTGAACGACGATGTGAATCTGTATGCCCGCGCGGCGAAGGGGTATCGCGCACCCAGCATCCAGGGCCGCATCCTCTTCCCGCCCGCCACGCCGACACCGCTGGAATCAGGCGTGACCATCGGTGACTCGGAAATCATCTATTCCTACGAAAGCGGGATCAAGGCGGACATTCTGAACGGCAAGGGCCGCATCAACCTGAACGGCTTTTATTATGACCTGAAGAATGCGCAGCTCACTGCTGTGGGCGGCGGCGTCAATGCCAATCGCCTGATCAATGCGAAAAAGGTGCGCGGCTATGGATTTGAACTCGATGCCGAGTTCAAGCCGACCCGCCAGCTTCTGCTGACCGCCGGCCTGAGCTACAATAATACGCGGATCAAGGATTCCAGCCTGACGACCGCCGCCTGCGGTGCCGTCAGGACCGATACCTTCCCCAACGTATCGCTGTGCACCATCCTCGATCCGGTCGTGGTGGCAGCCGCACCCTTTGCGGCGGCAATCGTGAACATCAATGGCAACAGCCTGCCACAGAGCCCGCGCTGGATCGCCAACTGGACAGCCAGCTATTCGATCCCGGTCGGCGATGGGGAAGTCTATGCCTATACGGACTGGGCCTATCGGTCGAAGATCAATTTCTTCCTCTATGAGTCCGTCGAATTCCAGGACGGGCACTTGCTCGAGGGCGGTCTCAGGCTTGGCTACAAGACCGACCGGTATGACATTGCCGCCTTTGTCCGGAACATCACCAAGGACACGTCAGCGGTGGGCGGCATCGACTTCAACAACCTGACCGGCTTCGTCAACGAACCCCGGATCTGGGGCGTGGAAGCCGGGTTCAAATTCTGATCTCCCGTAGCCCCTGCGCAGGCAGGGGCCCGTTTTTCGCTGTGGCACTCGACGTCCCCAGAAGCCCCTGCCTGCGCAGGGGCAGCGGGTGACATTTGATTGCGCCATTGACACATACCAACCGGTCGGTATGCATAGATGATGCAAACGAATCGGACCTTTCGACCTGTGCCCATCGGAGCCAAGGCAAAGCTGCTGGAAGCCGCGACCGTCCTCATACGGACCAAGGGGTTTGCCGGCACGTCAGTCGATGATTTGTGCACCGCCGCAGGTGTCACCAAGGGTGCATTCTTCCATCATTTCGCCAGCAAGGAAGCGCTGGGGGTGGCGGCTGCAGACTTCTGGTCCGAAACAACCGGGGCCTTTTTCCGTGAAGCGCCGTACAACTGGCATGAGGACCCGCTCGACCGCGTTTTGGGCTATATCGATTTCCGCTCCGAACTGATCGAGGGCCCGGTCGAGGGCTTCACCTGCGTTGCCGGAACAATGGTCCAGGAAAGTTTCCGTACGAGCCCGGCCATTCGCGACGCCTGTGATGCCAGCATCTCCGGCAACGCGGCGATGCTCGAGGCCGACATCGCCGAAGCTATCGCGCGATACGGCGTGAAGGATGTTACGGCGAAGAGCCTGTCGCTCCACATTCAGGCTGTTCTGCAGGGCGGCTTCATCCTCGCCAAGGCGAAGGGCGGCGCAGACGTCGCGCGCGAAACCGTCGCGCATCTGAAACGCTATTTCGAGATGTTGTTCAAAAGGGCACAGTAATGGCGAAGATGATCTTCATCAGCTTGCCGGTTGTCGATTTGCCGAAAGCAACAGCATTCTATGAAGCGATCGGATTTACGCACAACCCCCGGTTCTCAGACGAAGCAGGGGCCTGCATGGTGTGGAGCGAGGCCATACATGTCATGTTGCTGACACACGAAAAGTGGAAGAGCTTCACCGACCGTCCGATCCCGCCTGCATCATCAAGCGAAGTCGCATTCAACCTTGCGCTCGACAGCAAGGAGGCCGTGGACGCGACGAGCGAGGCCGCAGCCGCCCATGGCGGGATAGCAGACATCAATCCGGTCCAGGATCTCGGCTTCATGTACAGCCGCGACCTGATCGATCCCGACGGCCATGTCTGGGGTGCAATGTGGATGGACTCGGCGGCGATGCCAGCCGGTGCATGAAAGGAATTGGCGATGACCTATATCGACGGCTTTGTGATCCCCTGTCCCAAGGCAAAACGGCAGGCGTTCATTGATCATGCAACCGTCGCTGCCGAAATGTTCGTCGAAATGGGCGCATTGCGCATTGTCGAATGCTGGGGGGACGATGTGCCCGATGGCACAACGACAGATTTTCGCATGGCGGTGAAAGCGGAGGCCAACGAGGATGTGCTCTTCAGCTGGATCGAATGGCCGGACAAGGCCACACGCGATGCCGCCTTTGCCAAATTGACCGACCCCGGGAATGCAGACCCGCGCATGGACCCTGCGAGCAACCCTGTCCCCTTTGACGGGAAGCGGATGATCTTCGGCGGCTTTGCCCCCGTGGTCGATGTGAAAGGGGCAGTCTGATGCCTGTCGATCCCAATGCGTCGATTGAAGTCTCGGCCTATGAATGGGTCCCGCCGAACGCGGTCGGGTTCGTCAAGGACATGCGCGTGCGCTGGGCTTTGGAGGAAATCGGCCTGCCCTATCGCGAGCGCCTCTTTGGCGGCGCGGGCGGCCAAAAGTCTGCAGAGCATCTTGTCGATCAGCCATTTGGCCAGGTGCCTGTCTACAGGGAAGCCGATTTGTCACTGTTCGAATCGGGCGCGATCCTCCTGCATATCGGGGAGAAGGACGAGCGACTTCTGCCGCGCGACAAGGCCGGTCGTGCACGTGCCATCAGCTGGATGTTCGCGGCCCTCAACAGCATGGAACCGTTTGTGCAGATGCTCTTCATGATTGGCTTCGTCGCTGACGGCACGGATTGGCAACAAGCAGGAAAGGATTCGATACGCCCCTTTGCCAGGATGCGGCTGGGCCAGCTCGCGCACCTGATGGAGTCGCGCCTGTCGATCGACGA
>CAYSCC010000064.1:0-7646 GCA_964429375.1 uncultured Chakrabartia sp. | reverse complement strand
CATGGCCAGAAATGTTGCCGCGGTGACCAGTCCAGATCGACGAAAGTAAATCACAGGATTCCATACATGCATGACATCATTCCGCCTATCGCACCGGATTGCGCCGGCTGCAATTGGCGTTCGGTGTTTTGCGACCTCGTGCGTCGCAGGCTAACAGCCCGTATCAACGATTCGCCGCAGCCGCGGCCCAATGAAACCAAGGAATGCCCATGATTACGATTTCACTTGTGTCGACCTGTCCCACAAACGGAACCTTGATCCTGCCAGTAGTGAAGGATGGGTTGAGCGGGGCGGCGCTGCCCGGATTGTCGCCGGAGAATGTCTCCCTTCTTCGCGCTGCGGGCTCGGCTCAGCGTTTTGAGGGGGATTCGGGCAGTGTCAGCGACTCGTTCTTTGTTCCGGATACGGGATCGAGACGGATTCTGCTTGCGGGGGTTGGAAAGGGAACGGTCGACGATTTTGAAAAGCTTGGCGCAGCGGTTGCGGCTCGTCTGCTGACATCGGGAGAGACAGAGGCCGTCATCGATCTTTCTGGGCTGACCATCACGCCGTCTCCAGAGGCTGTGGCGCGACTTGCCTCTGGAATCGTTCTGCGCGGCTGGCGTTACGATGTATATCGAACAAAATTGCCCGAGAAACAAAAGCCGACATTGCAGGGCGTGAGCATTTGCGGCGCGCCCGTCGGCAGCGAGGCGGCGTGGGAAGCTGCGCGGGGCGTTGTCGAAGGCGTCGCTTTCACGCGCGAACTGGTGACGGAACCGGCGAACGTCGTCTTTCCAGAGACATTTGTCGAAAGGTGTCGCAAACTCGAGACCCTTGGTGTGGAGATTGAGGTGCTTGGCCGTGAGCAAATGGCGGCGGCTGGCATGGGTGCGCTGCTCGGAGTATCGCAGGGCTCGGTTCGGGAGCCGCAATTGCTGGTCATGCGATGGGATGGAACCGGCGGTAAGAAATCTCCACCGCTTGTTTTCGTCGGCAAGGGTGTGACGTTCGATACGGGCGGGATTTCACTGAAGCCGCCTGCGGGCATGGAAGACATGAAGTGGGATATGGGGGGTGCTGGCGCAGTGGCAGGCACACTGCTTGCCCTCGCGACACGGAAGGCCAAAGCCCATGTTGTGGGTGTCTGCGCACTTGTTGAGAACATGCCAGACGGCAATGCCCAGAGGCCGGGCGATGTAGTGACATCAATGTCGGGCCAGACCATTGAAGTCATCAACACCGATGCCGAAGGGCGCCTCGTTCTGTGCGATGCAATGACCTGGGTGCAAAGGAAATATGCGCCAAAGGTCATGATCGATCTCGCGACACTGACGGGTGCCATGATCATTTCGCTCGGGTTCGAGCACGCAGGCATCTTTTCGAACGACGACGAACTCTCGGATTCGCTCATCAAGGCAGGAAAGGCCGCAGGAGATCCATTGTGGCGGTTTCCGCTCTCTCCAGCCTATGACAAGCTGATCGAAAGCCCGATTGCCGACATGAAGAATGTCGGGCCGAGAGAAGGCGGATCAATCACTGCAGCCCAGTTTCTCCAGCGCTTTGTCGATGAAGGTGTCAAATGGGCGCACCTCGACATTGCAGGAATGGTCTGGGCGTCCAAGCCAGGCGCTGTCTGGGACAAGGGCGCCACCGGCTATGGGGTACGCCTCCTTGACCGGTTCGTTGGGGACAATTTCGAAGGATGATTGGCCTAGTTGCGCAACTGTGACGCAACTCTGGCAGCGGCCTCGATCGCCTGAATATCTGGCGTTCCCGCGGGGACGATCCAGCTTCCGCCCACGCACAGCACGGGATCGAGGCCAAGCCAGTTGGGCGCTGTAGCAAGGGTAATGCCGCCTGTCGGGCAGAAGCGGCATTGCCGAAATGGTGCCGCGAGTGCCTTCAAAGTGGAAATGCCGCCACTTGCTTCGGCAGGGAAGAACTTGAAATGGCTCAGCCCCATGTCGAGTCCGCGCATGATGTCACTCGCGTTTGCGATTCCCGGTAGAAATGGACGTCCGCTGGCAATGGCAGCCTGACCAAGAGGCGTAGTAAGTCCCGGAGAAACAATGAATTCTGCACCTGCGTCAATGCACGCGCGAAGGTCCGCTTCGTTCAGCACTGTGCCGGCACCGACAATTGCTCCCGGTACGCCTTTCATTTCCGAAATCACGTCGAGTGCCGCAGGCGTCCGCAACGTCACTTCCAGAACGGGAAGCCCGCCTGCAACCAATGCCTCGGCAATGGGCTTGGCCTGCCCGACATCCTCAATGACAAGCACGGGGATGACAGGGGCCTTTCGCATGATGGCTTCAATGGGCTTCATTCTGGGTGCTCCATGGCAAAGGCCGCTGCCGCTCCATACAGGCCCGGTTGCGGGTGGGTAACGAGTTTGACTGGAATTCGGGACATCATGGGTTCGAAGCGACCCTTGCCGCAGAAGCGCTCGGCAAATCCTGATTCAAGAAGGGTATCACGAATGCGAAGGCCCAGCCCCCCGGCGATCACCACGCCGCTTCCCCCCTGGGCAAGGGCGATGTCGCCAGCAATGCTGCCCAACGATAGGCAGAAGCGATCCACTGCGGCGGCGGCCAGACTGTCCTCGCCGGTCAGCCCGAGTTGCCACAGGGCGCGGTCTTCGTAACGCTGAACAGCTCGCCCCTCAATGGCGGCCAGGGATTCATAGATCGCGACCAGCCCCGGCCCGGAGACAACGCGCTCCACCGAAACCCGACGAAAACTGCCTCGCAGGTACGCGAGGATCTGGTCTTCGATGCCATCAAGCGGCGCAAAGTCGATATGTCCGCCTTCTGTCGGCTGGACCCTGTAGTCGTGGCCGTCCCTGTAAACATGCGCAACGCCAAGACCTGTTCCCGGGCCTATCACGCTAATGGTTCCCTGTGGAGGCAGAGGCACGTCCGGGCCGCAGATGTGGTCGAACCAGTTTGGTCCGGCTTGCGCCACTGCATGTCCGACCGCTTCAAAATCATTGACCAGGCTGAATGCATCCACAGCAAGTTTTTCGCGGATCAGCGCAGGCCTGATAATCCAGGGATTGTTCGTGAATCGGATAACCTCTCCCTGCGTCTGCGCAGCGATTGCAATCGCCGCAGCCCGAGGAGGCGTTCGACCAAGAATTCGGCCGAATTCTTCCCATGCGGTCTGAAAACTGGCATGTTCGGAAGTCTTGAGCGTGATGGTGTCTTCCAGTTCGACCACAGCCCCATCGGCGACACGCGCAAGTGCAAACCGTGCGTGTGTTCCGCCAATATCGATTGCGACGACGTCCCTCACAATCCGGCGGCCGCCAGCATTGCGGATGCCCCTTGTTCGGCACCATCTGCACCCGAGCGCAACATGGCAAACAGCTCACGGCCGACACCGTCGCCTGTCGCGGGTGGCGTTGCTGCTGTGCGCAAGGAGAGGTCCGCGCGCACATCCAGCTTCCCCTCATGTGCGCATAGCCGAATGATGTCACCATCTTCGATCATGGCAATTGCGCCTCCGCTCAGGGCCTCAGGAGTGCAATGGATCGCAGCAGGCACTTTTCCGGATGCGCCCGACATGCGACCGTCAGTCACGAGGGCAACCTTGAACCCGCGATCCTGAAGCACCCCGAGTGCAGGTGTAAGCTTGTGCAGCTCGGGCATGCCATTGGCACGCGGCCCCTGGAATCGAACCACGATCACAACGTCCCGATCAAGCTCGCCTGCCTTGAACGCAGCCTGGACATCGTCTTGCGAACTGAATACACGCGCAGGGGCTTCGATCGTCCAGTGCGTTTGCTTGACCGCACTGGTCTTAAACGTCGCGCGGCCAAGATTTCCCTTTACGAGCCGCATGCCACCATCCGGGCAGAATGGATCCGACGGAGGGCGAAGCATCGTCGGATCTCCCGATTCGGCTGGGATTTCGCGCCATGAAATCCGCTCTTCGTCCAAAACAGGCTCCAGAGCATAGGCACCAAGATCCTGACCGCCAACAGTCATGATGTCCTGATGCAAAAGGCCAGCGGCCAGAAGTTCCCGGATCACGAACGCCATGCCCCCGGCCGCCTGGAAGTGGTTCACGTCACCCAGGCCGCTTGGATAGACGTTGGCAATCAACGGGACGGCGGACGAAAGCGCGTCGAGATCTTCCCAGTCGATCAGGATGCCAGCGGCTCTCGCGATGGCCGGAATGTGGATGGCGTGATTGGTTGATCCACCAGTTGCAAGGAGGCCGACACAGGCATTGACGATCGCCTTTTCATCGATGCACTGCCCAATCGGTCGATAGTCATTTCCTTCCTTGCCGATTTCAGCCAGCCGATGCGTGGCAGCCCGTGTCAGGGCCGTTCGCAGACGAGTGCCCGGATTGACGAACGCAGCCCCGGGCATGTGCAGGCCCATGACTTCCATCATCATCTGGTTTGAATTCGCAGTGCCGTAAAAAGTGCAGGTGCCCGCACTGTGGTAGGAAGCGGATTCCGCCTCGAGCAATTCGGCGCGGCCGACTTTTCCTTCTGCAAACAACTGGCGGACGCGGGCCTTTTCCTTGTTGGCAAGGCCGGATGCCATGGGGCCGGACGGGACAAGGATCATCGGCAGGTGGCCAAAGCGAAGGGCCCCGATGAGGAGCCCAGGTACGATCTTGTCGCATATGCCGAGAAGCAAGGCGCCTTCGAACATGGCATGGCTCAGGGCGACAGACGTCGCCATCGCTATGACATCCCGGCTGAACAGCGAGAGTTCCATGCCCGCCTGGCCCTGTGTGACTCCATCGCACATCGCCGGCACACCGCCCGCAACCTGCGCAGTCGCACCAACCTCGCGAGCGAAGAGCTTGATTTGCTCTGGATAGCGGCCATACGGCTGGTGAGCGGACAGCATGTCATTATAGGCCGTCACGATTGCCATGTTCATGGCGGCACCGCTCCGGATGGCCGGTTTATCATCGCCGGCAGCCGCAAATCCGTGGGCGAGGTTGCCGCAAGAGAGGCTGGCACGGTTGGTGCCCTTGCTTGCTTCGCGCGAGATCAGGTCCAGATAGCGTCCCCGGCTCGCAGCGGATCGCCGCACGATGCGTTCCGTGACAGACGCAATGCTTGGGTCAAGGCTATTCATGCCAGGTGACTCCTTCGCGTTCGGCTAGGGCGATGGCGGCTGATGGTCCCCAGCTTCCAGCCGTATAAGGTTTGGGAGCAACGGCGTGGTCGCTCCACCCAGCGCGAATATTGTCGATCCAGTCCCATTGGGCCTCGACTTCATCACGCCGCACGAAAAGGGTCTGGTCCCCTTCAATCAGGTCAAGCAGAAGGCGCTCATAGGCAATTCGCTTTTTCACACCGGCAAAGGCGTTTGGCATTGAAATATCCAGCGGCACTTCCCGCAGGCGCAGGCCACCGCGATCCAGCCCAGGCACTTTCGCCATGACTGACAGGCGAATATTCTCTTCTGGCTGAATTCCGATAATCAGCCGGTTAGGCTGCGTCGTGGCCCCATTGCCTGCGAAAATGGAATGGGGCACGCGGCGAAACTGGATGACAATTTCTGTTGCTCTTCGCGGAAGTCTCTTGCCCGTCCGCAAGTAGAACGGAACCCCCTTCCAGCGCCAGTTGTCAATATGAGCCTTCAGGGCAACAAATGTTTCGGTTCCAGACGCATTGCCCAGTTCTTCGTCGTATCCGGGGACGGCAACCCCATCAATTGCTCCCGCGCGGTACTGCCCGGTTACACTGTCACCTTCGCCGAGGTGACGTAATGAACGCAGGACTTTCACCTTTTCGTCGCGGACAGCAGTGGAATCAAAGCGCGACGGCGGTTCCATGGCCACAAGGGCAAGCAATTGCAGCATATGGTTCTGGACCATGTCGCGCAGCGCACCGGCGCCATCGTAAAAGCTGACACGGCCTTCAAGGCCCACGGTTTCCGCGACCGTAATCTGCACATGTTCGATATGCGTAGCGTTCCAGAGCGGCTCGAACAGGATATTCGCAAACCGAAGAGCGAGCAGGTTCTGTACCGTCTCCTTGCCAAGATAATGGTCGATCCTGAAGATCCGGTCTTCCGTGAAGGCCGCGGCGACCGCATCATTGATCAGGCGGCTGGAGCGCAGGTCAATGCCCAGCGGCTTTTCAAGTCCGATCCTGACCCGATCTCCTGCCAGTCCTGCGGCAGCGAGCCCGGCAATTGTAGGCTCGAACAGCGAAGGAGCGGTTGAAAGGAAAATGGCCAGCCCATCCTGCACCTGACCTGTCTTTTGCGCGAGGGCCGTGAAACCGTCCGGTCTCGAGGCATCCAGTTGCTGATAACTGAGCCGCGCCAGTATTTCCGGAATGGCTGCCTTGCGCTCTTCCGGCAGGTATTTTTCGAGCGCGCTGCCAGCAAAGGCTCGAAAACTGTCATCATCGTGCTCAGAACGGGCGGTTCCAATGATCTTGAGGTCATCTGCGACCAGCCCGTCCGCGTTCAGAGCACAGAGAGAGGGCAGAAGCATGCGTTGTGAAAGGTCGCCGGTTGCTCCGAACAGGATCAGCTTGTCGGCAACAAACGTCATGGATGAAGTCTCCTTGGCACTCGAACGGCCATCGCCAGAGGCCTACAGGACACGCCGAAGAAACGGAATGCCTTTTGAGGAGATGACATGGTTTGGTGGTCTGACTCCCACAACGGGTGGGCCCCACTGGCCCCGGCTGTCAACCCGCTGGGACTCCTACCTTTCGGATCGGTACAGGGATGTTGCAGATATCAGCCCCACCAGCCGCGACGTTGAAGAAGGGATCCCGACGGTTGGCGCGGGCTGACGCATAGGCGCCAAAGCTGGCAGAATCTGTCTTCATGAACTGCCAGGCGCGGCGGCTGCCCATCTTGATGCTGGAAATCAGGACCCGTTGCTCGGGCCTTTCATAAAAACCAAGCGGGCCTGTTCCTCTTGGTAGAGCTGTCAGGGCTTCAATGCCATCAATCACCCGTCCGACAACGGCAATGTTCCGGTCGAGATGACGCGGAGCATGGCCATTGACGACGTATAATTCGGCCCCACTGCCGGTATCAGGGGCAAGATTGCGACCGACGCCGATCATGCCGAAACAATGGGGCAACCAGGCCTGGGAGCCATTGCTGGCGATGGGCCACCCATGACCATGCCCGACCCTCCGCGCATAGGGATCGGCATAGGGCAGGCGGCGGAACTCCAGCCCCTTGATTGGACGCACATAGTCGCGCGCCGGGGCTACGCCCAGATCGGGAGGAAGAGGTTTTTTCTCGCTCGCGTCACCCCATTGGACAACATAGTTTTCCTGCACCCGATTGATGGTGGTGCCATTCCAGAAGTCTGAAGCGGCAAGCTTCCTGATATTTGAGACATGAACAGGGGCGAAATCGCGGGTAAGCTGAATCGTCACCACCGCGCCACTGGCCAGCGTCATTTCCAGAAGATCAGCGGCGGGAATGTCTTCCCAAGCATCAGCAGGCGCAGCAGCAACGATTTCCGAAGGGACCAGGACCGGTGGCGGGGCGGGTGCTGCGGCGACCAAAAGCGGAACGGCAAAAAGATATTTGTGCATGCCCGTCTTTTTGCACAGCCTGTTCGCTTGCGAAAGTCCGGCCAAGGCGATAGTGGCCCCGCGTCCAGAGCATGCGGAGCGGTGGCCGAGTGGTCGAAGGCGCTCGCCTGGAAAGTGA
>CAYSCC010000063.1:0-7710 GCA_964429375.1 uncultured Chakrabartia sp. | reverse complement strand
GAACTCCATCGTGGCCTTGTCGGTCTCGATCTCTGCAAGCAAGTCTCCGGATTTGACCTCATCGCCCTGCTTTACGAACCATTTTGCCAAAGTGCCTTCCTCCATGGTCGGTGAAAGTGCGGGCATTCTGAGTTCAATCAGCATCGAGCGGCTTACCTGTTCAGTTCAGAGTCACCGGTTACGTAACGGCAACGTCTGAAAGATGCCAGAGGCAAGACCTTGCGAAGATGGCCAATTTGAAGCACGCTGACAAAATTCGGGCCGATGGGGGAAGGCAAACAGGAAAATGCGTACCTATCTGGTGATTATCGATGAGACTGAAGAGGCGGAGATCGCGCTTCGCTTTGCCGCCCGCCGCGCAGCGAAAACACGGGGTGGCCTTGAGATTCTTGTCATCATCCCCCCACAGGAGTTCGTGGCTTGGGGAGGGGTCCAGGCCACGATCGAAAACGAAGCAAGGGAACATGCGGAAGGCATCGTCCGTCATGCCATAGACACGCTGGCTCAGGAAACGCCGATCGTGCCCAAAATTTCCATGCGGACCGGAGATCCCGTTGCAGCGATCCGTTCGGCGCTCGCAGAGAATGCCGAAATTGGCGCGTTGGTGTTGGCAGCGGCGAAAAATGGAAACCCCGGCCCCCTTGTCAGCCACTTTGCCGGGGCAGACTCCGGCACACTGCCATGTCCGGTCATGATTGTCCCGGGATCACTCTCAAACGAAGCTCTTGATCGGCTGAGCTGAGGGACAAGCGCAAATTAGAAGGCCCGGTCACTCCCCCAAGCGACCGGGCCTTTGCCCCATCCGGCGCGGTGCCGCTTCAGCGAGCACCGCGTCATCGAGAGGGGCTTCCATTTCTGGCAGCATCGCCGAAACTCCACTGCCGCTTGCACGGCCTTGGAGCAGCGACTGCCCCCAGCGTTAAATCCTCTCGAACCCAAACAGGCCAGCAAAGACTGGTGCTTCCCGCCCCTCTTGAGCCGATGCGGATTGTTACCACCTTCCCATAACGGTGCAATTGGCGAAGGCGAACAGAAACTGTCCCATATCGGGTCAGATTCTGGTAGCCAGCAGGGCAGCGATCGCCTCGCAGCCGACGCCATCTTCTGGATCGAAGCGGCCGACAAGGGGGCTGTCCAGATCAAGCACGGCGCGCAGCTTTCCTTCCTTCACGATCGGCACGACCAGTTCCGAGGCCGAGGCCGCGTCGCAAGCGATGTGCCCTGGAAATGCATGCACATCGGCGACCAGCTGTGTTTGCAGCGTTGCGGCGGCTGTCCCGCAGACACCCTTGCCAACCGCAATGCGGATGCAAGCCACCTTGCCCTGAAAGGGTCCAAGCACAAGTTCGCCGCCGATCAACCGGTAAAAGCCAACCCACTTGAGATCCGGAAGATATTCCCACAAAAGTGCGGCAGCATTCGCCATGTTGGCGACCCCATCAGGCTCGGACGCGGTCACGGCATCAAGCGCCGCAAGCAGGTCGCGGTACAGATCGGCCTTGGACCCCGCATCGATCGAAAACTCATACATCAGTCAAGACTCACCTTGCCTCGTCCCTTTTTGACATCACTGCGGATCGCTTTGCCCGCAAGCCGCTTTTCCTTTGCCGTCTTTGATGGCTTGGTCTTGATCCGGCGTACCGGCGCCCGATGGGCCTTTGCAACAAGCTCGGCAAGTCGCTGCCGTGCATCCGCGCGATTGGCGTCCTGCGTTCGAAAACTCCGCGCGGTGAGCACAATTTCACCCTCGCTTGTCCAGCGACTTCCCGCCAATTGCTTGAGCCGTGCGTATACCGAAGGCGACAGCCGCAGCGCAAACACGTCGAGGCGGATCTGAACGGCCGTCGCAACCTTGTTTACATTTTGCCCGCCTGGACCCGTCGCTGCGAGGAACCGTTCCTCCAGAGCCGCCTCGGGCAAGACAATGGCATCACTGTCCATTAGCGGGTCAGGACATAATAGATGACGTAAAACCACGACAGCACACCATGGATGATCGCCCACAGGATCGATTTGTGGAGGCTCCATGAAATGGTGACTGCCAGCGCACTGCCCAAGCTGATTCCGGCGCGTGTAGCTGAGGTGGTGTAAGTGCGAATTTCCTGCATGGCTGCATTGTCCCGTTGTCTGGGTCCAAATGCATAAGGCATGGGGCCCGTTCGGTTGAACTCTTTCGATTGCCCGACTAGTGACGTTCGTCAATCGAAATGAACGTCAGGCCAGATCGACCATGTCCGAACCCGTTATTTCCGCTACCGGCCTTTTCACGCCGGCAGAGAGCATTTCCAACGAAGAGCTTGTGGCAAGCTTCAACTCTTATGTTGAACGATTCAATCGGGACAATGCCGCAGCCATCGATGCCGGAACGATTGAGGCGCTGCAGCCCAGTTCGGTCGAGTTCATTGAAAAAGCGAGCGGAATCAAGGCGCGCTTCGTGCTTTCGAAGGCGCCGATCCTTGACCCGGACATCATGTGCCCCCGCATCCCGGAAAGGCCAAACACGGACATTTCGATCCTGGCGGAAATCGGTGTGGCTGCGGCACGCGATGCACTGGAGCGCGCCGGGCGGAAAGCCGAAGACGTTGATGCCGTCTTGTGCGCCTGTTCCAACCTTCAACGGGCTTATCCTGCAATAGCGGTCGAAATTCAGGACGCTCTGGGCATACAGGGCTTCGGGTTCGATATGAACGTCGCCTGTTCATCGGCCACGTTCGGGATCCAGACGGCGGCAGATTTTGTCCGGGCAGGCCACGCCCGATCCGTCCTTGTCGTCAATCCCGAAATCTGTTCGGGCCACCTCAACTGGCGCGATCGTGACAGCCATTTCATCTTCGGAGATGTCGCAACGGCAATATTGGTCGAAGAAAAGAGCATTGCGCCTGCCGTGCATTGGGACATTCTCGGGACCAAGCTCAAGACCCAGTTTTCGAATAATATCCGGAACAATTTCGGCTTCCTGAACCGGGCAGATCCCGAAAAGCGCGATGCCAGGGACAAGCTGTTCATGCAGGAAGGCCGCAAGGTCTTCAAGGAAGTGGTGCCGATGGTTGCAGACCTTATCCTGTCGCAACTTGCAGAATTATCCATTTCACCAGAGGCTGTCCGGCGCATGTGGCTCCATCAGGCAAATGCCGGCATGAACCGCCTGATCGCAGCACGCGTATTGGGCCATGAAGCCAGTCCCGATGAGAGCCCGACCGTGCTCGACACCTATGGCAACACATCGTCCGCGGGCTCGATCATTGCGTTTCACCGTCACAGTCAGGATCTGGCGCGGGGGGAGCTCGGACTCATTTGCTCATTCGGTGCCGGCTATTCAGCCGGTACGGTCATGGTGCGCAAAAGCAGCTAGGCCGATTTGCGATAAAGCTGGATGATGTGGTCGAAAACGGCAACATAAAGCGGGTTGATGAACTCGCAGCCATACCGATGCCCGTTGCGCCACACGACATGTGACTCCAGCCCGGCCATGCCAGGTACTGTCAGCCAGACCCTATCACCGATGTGGAGGTTCGCGGCCGAGCCGAAGCCAACCCCAACCACAGAAATGTCTATCACATCGACAGAAAACTTCTTTGCGCCGGATGGTCGCAAGGCAGCCTGCATTTGGACGTCCAGTCGTTCGGCACGGCGACCTTCATGATCCCAACGCGTCCCGATTTTCGCATTCGACGCCATCAAGGCCTCCTTTTCTGTCCGTCCTGCCGCTGCCATACTCACTTATGGTTGACCAATTGTTTACGTCAGCCATTCGCTCTCAGACTTGCCACTTTCATTTCGTGGCCTATGTCCTGACGACACAAAAATGATGAATCATGCGAGAGAGAGATGCCGCAGACACCAACCTCCGAACCGCCTTTGCTGACTTTCGACGCATTCATCTCCCACTGGGCGCAGGAACGACCAGATACGCTGGCAATCCGCGAGGATGATCGCGCCCTGACCTTCCGCGAACTGGAAGAGCGGACGGCAAAGGTCGCGTCCGCCCTCATCGCGGCGGGCCTCAAGAAGGGAGACCGGATTGCCTGGCTCGGCAAGAACAGCGACCTTTACTATGAGCTTTTCTATGGTGCCGCGCGGATGGGCGTTGTCATGGTCCCGGTAGGCTGGCGGCTGGCACCCGCTGAAATCACCTATATCGTCAACGATACGCAGGCCCGGATTCTGTTCACAGGCCCAGGTTTTCAGGCAGCAGCAGAAGCAATCCGAGGAGATTTGGCGCACGTTGAACGCATTCTTGGGGACGAGGCGGCCCGTCGCTGGATTGATGCGAGCCAGAGGATCCCGTTCGCTGCGTCTGATGTTGGTGACGCCGTCCTGCAGCTTTATACATCCGGGACGACGGGAAATCCCAAAGGCGCGGTCCTCTCCAACCGGAATCTGTTCGGCCTTCGCGTTCCGTCGCTGGAGGCCAATTTGCCCTGGTCCCATTGGGACGAGGACGAAGTTGTGTTGATGTGCATGCCGTGTGCCCACATCGGGGGAACCGGTCTGGGCGTGATGGCGCTTGCAGCGGGCGTGACGGGTTACATTATGGCCGAATTTGAACCGGGCGGCGTTCTGGAGGCTGTTGCGGCCGGCGGTGTCACACGCTTCTTCATGGTTCCGGCCGCGCTACAGATGGTCATCAACCACCCCGCGGCCAAGAGCACTGATTTTTCGCGTCTCAAATACATCATCTATGGCGCGGCACCCATTCCGCTTGAGCTTCTTCGCGAGTGCATCAAGGTCTTTGGTGCGCAGTTCCTTCAGGCCTATGGCATGACGGAGACCACCGGCACGGTCGTGATGCTGCCGCCAGAGGATCATGATCCCAATGGCAATCCGCGCATGCGCGCTGCCGGCAAGGCCCTGCCGGGTGTCGAGATCAAGGTTGTTGACGAAGACGGCAACGAAGTTCCGACTGGCGATGTGGGTGAAATCATGACCCGTTCATCGAACAACATGCTGACCTATTGGAACCTGCCTGATGCGACGGCAAAGACCATGAGTGCCGATGGGTGGATCCGGACGGGAGACGCAGGCTATCTGGATGAAGACGGATATCTGTTCATCCACGATCGTGTGAAGGACATGATCATTTCCGGGGGAGAGAATGTCTATCCGGCAGAAGTCGAATCCGCCATTTATGGTCATCCAGCCATTGCCGAAGTGGCTGTGATTGGCGTGCCGGACGATAAATGGGGCGAAGCTGTCAAAGCCATCTGCGTTCCAAAACCCGGGGCCATCATTGACGAAGCCGATGTCATTACCTGGGCAAGAGAGCGCATAGCCGGATTCAAGGTTCCAAAATCCATTGACGTGATCCCTGTCCTTCCCCGCAATGCAAGCGGCAAGATCCTCAGGAAGGACTTGCGTGCCCCTTATTGGGCAGGGCGGGAACGACAGGTAAACTAGCGGACTACATCTCTCCGCGGGAGCGCCTCAAGGCATACCATTTCTGCACGTTGGCGTTGTGCTGTTCCAGCGTGTCGGCAAATACATGCCCCCCGGTTCCATCGGCTACGAAATATAGCGCCCGTGTTGGCGCGGGATTCAGGACTGCTTCGATCGACGCCTTGCCCGGGTTCGCAATGGGACCAATGGGTAGACCGACCCGCGCATAGGTGTTGTATCCATTGTCTGCCCTCAATTCGGACTTCAGGATCCTGCGCCCCAACGGCCGCCCTTTTGTGACGGGATAAATCACCGTTGGATCTGCCTGCAGTTTCATCCCGAGGCGCAGACGATTTGAATAGACCCCTGCAACGGTGCGCCGCTCGCTTGCCTTGCCCGTTTCCTTTTCGACGATCGAGGCGAGAATGACAGCTTCTTCGGGGCTCCGCGCGACTGTGGCAGGCTTGCGGTCGGCCCATGCCTCGGCCAGCTCTTTCGTCATCGCAGCCTGCATCCTCTTGAGGACATCTGCTCGCCGCTCTCCACGTGTGTAGGAATAGGCATCTGGCAGGACACTGCCCTCGGGCGGCACGGGGACGCTCCCGACCAGAAATTCGGCTGCCATCAACCGGTCTGCCACGACCAGGCTGGGCGTCCCTTCGGGAATGACAACAAATCGCTGCTTGGTCCGGCCCGACTGAAGCAAAGCGAGAATATCGCCATTGTCCATTCCAGCCTTGATTTCATATTCACCCGGCTTGATCGGCTCGGATGATCCCAGAATACGCGCATGATTGACGAACGCCGAGGCGGAGCCAATCGCTCCCTTGTCCTCGAGGATGCGCGCCGCAGCCTTCAGGCTCGCGCCGGGAGGCACCACAACGGTGATATCCTTGTCCGCTTGGCCAGAACAGGCGGTCAGCAGGATGGCGGCCAAAAGGGCCAGCCAGACGCGCATTAGATTGCTCGGACCACGAGGCTGGCGTTGGTTCCCCCAAATCCGAAACTATTGTTCAGTGCCGCGCGAACCGTACGCTTTTTTGCCACATGCGGGACAAGATCGACCCCTTCTGTCCCTTCGTCCGGATCATCGAGGTTCAGCGTTGGAGGTACGATCTGATCGCGGATTGCGAGAATGCAGAAGATGGTCTCAACCGCACCTGCGCCGCCGAGAAGGTGACCAATCGCCGATTTCGTGCTGCTCATCGATGCGCCTGAAAGATCGTCACCAAGCACGCGCTTGACCGCAGCCAACTCGATGGTGTCCGCCATGGTCGATGTCCCGTGCGCATTCACATAGTCAATGTCGCCTGGGCCCATGCCCGCCTTCTTGAGCGCCATGCGCATGGACAGCTCAGCGCCTTTTCCTTCAGGATGTGGAGCCGTCACGTGATACGCGTCACCCGAAAGGCCGTAGCCGACGACTTCGGCATAGATCCGGGCGCCACGTGCCTTGGCATGCTCATAGTCTTCAAGAACGACCACACCGGCGCCTTCGCCCATCACAAACCCGTCCCGGCCGCGATCATAGGGCCTGCTGGCCTGCTCAGGCCTGTCATTGAAGCTCATATTCAGGGCGCGGGCCTGGGCGAAACCGGCAACCCCAAGCGGGTTGATCGTGCTTTCAGCCCCGCCTGCCAGCATGACATCAGCATCTCCGTCGCGGATCATGCGTGCCGCATCTCCGATCGAGTGCGCACCGGTAGAACAGGCCGTCACAACGGCGTGGTTGGGGCCCATCAGGCCATATTTTATACTCACCTGGCCGGAAATCAGATTGATCAGCCGTCCATGCACAAAATGAGGGCTGACCCGCCCCGGGCCTTTTTCCGCAAGGACAAGCGATTCGCTCTCAATGCCCGGAAGGCCGCCAATACCGGATCCGATTGAGCATCCGGTCCGCAGCTTCAGCTCATCGCTCATCTCTGCCAGACCGGCATCCTCAAGAGCCTGTCCAGCCGCATCAACCCCATAGATGATAAACGGATCAACCTGCCGCTGCACCTTGTGGTCAACGCGCTTGTCGGGATCAAAGCCCCATGGGTGATCCTTTGGCTTCACCTCGCAGGCGATATGGCACTTCTGGTCGGAAACATCAAAGCGGGTGATCCTGCCAGCACCAGACTTGCCGGCGAGCAGGTTTGCCCAACTTGTTTCAACATCACCACCAAGCGGCGTGACCAGCCCCAATCCGGTTACGACAACACGACGCATTGCATTTCCTTCAAATGAAAGCGGCCCCCCGTCACAGCAACGGAGAGCCGCATCACGTATTCACCGGCTCCCACAGGGGGTTCCGAATTGGCCCATTCAGCCCTTGTTTGAATCGATATA
>CAYSCC010000062.1:0-7864 GCA_964429375.1 uncultured Chakrabartia sp. | reverse complement strand
AATGGCGCGGAAAGGACGGACGTCTCTATTGCCGCAAGTCCGATGGCACGGTTGGACTGGTGGTGGGCGCAGCCGGCGGTGCACTGGTTGGCCGTGCAATTGACACGCGTGGCGAACGGGCAACCGGGACCATCCTTGGTGCCGCCGCAGGTGCGCTGATCGGCCGGGAGGTCGCAAGCAAGCGCCGGTGTCGCTAGGGCTTTTGCCCGGGGCGGCACGGTTCCTTAACCGAACGCTTGTAGCGAAAGACCATGTTCCCGTTTTTCCGCTACTCTTGGCTTTTTCGCAGTCGCTGGATTGCCCTGCTGTGGGCGGCTGGCATATGCTGGATGGCCGTCGAATGGGCTGGGCCAGAGCAACCTGAAGACGGCTCGCCTGCAGTTGCAACGGACGTAACAGGTGCGCCCGTGTCTCCCGATGACGTCAAGCGCCTCGAAGAGAGTTTGAAGGCCCTGTAGCGCGATAGTGATTGCGCGAGCCTTTCCGGCGGCTATGCTCTGGGGAAAAGTGCAAGGGCTTCGGGATGGGGAAGAAGGGCTGGGTCGCGAGATTGCTGACAGCGGTCATTGATCGCTGGTTCAGTTTCCAGGGCTGGACGGTTGAAGGGAAAGCGGTCGAGCCGCGCAAGTTCGTGATCATTGCGGCCCCGCACACAAGCAATTGGGACTTTGTTTATTTCATTGGGGCAGCAAAGCGCCTCAACCTGAACCTTTCCTTCATGGGCAAAAAGTCCCTCTTCCGCTGGCCGTTCGGCAAAATGATGCGTGAAATGGGGGGCATTCCGGTCGATCGCAGCAAGTCCGGCAACTATGTCGATGCGATGGTCAGCGAATTTGCGAAGCGGCCGGAGTTCATGCTGACGATTGCGCCAGAGGGCACGCGCGGCAAGGTGCGCCAATGGAAGACGGGCTTCTATCACATCGCTGTTGGCGCAGGCGTGCCGCTGGTCTGCGGACTGATGGACTACCGGCGCAAGGTCGTCGGCCTTGGTCCAGCGATATGGCCGACCGGCGACTATGCCAAGGATATGGAACAGGTGACGGCCTATTATCGCCAATGCACGCCGAAATTTCCCGATCGCGGTAATCCGGGTGTCATCACGGAGAGCAAAAGCCCCTAGTCCGGGCGTCCATTCTCGATGAGTCCAACAAGTCGACGATGCTGTTCTGCAATGACGGAGTCGACTGGCGCAGCCATGCCTGAAAGTGCCATTCGGGAGTATCCGCCAACAACATATTCGAAAGACACTGTGTTGATCCCTGCCTTGCCCGGCTCAATCTTCACTGTCAGCGTGGCCGACAGCGCTTCGCCTTGAAGTGGGCCCAGTGCGCCGGACAGGCGAAGCATGCGGGAGGGTTTCGCAAAGACGATGCGGGCATGCTCCACAAAACCGGAATTGGGCAGGGCCTCGCAAAAGCAGCCACCGGGCACCACCGTCATTGAAAAATTCCGGGCATCCCCCGACCAGCTATGATTCTTGTTCCACCAGAGTTCCGGGTGAATCAGGGCCTTCCAAATGGCGTCAGGGCTCGCGCGCACTTCAGCCGTCGCCAGCGTGACAAAACCATTGTCATTCGCCTGAACAACCTTGGCCGATGCAGGCGAGGCCAATCCAATGGCGACTATGAACGGCCAGATTGCCTTGATGACTTTGCCCATCCTTCTTTCCTCCTCCCGGATCACACCCAAAATGACGCTTGACTCCTAGACTTGATTGAACGATCAATCAAGTCGAAAGGAGACGATTGTGAACGCCGATACGCGTATGCGCATCCTGATGACGGCTATGGAGCTGTTTTGGGAAAAGGGCTTTGGTTCAACGTCCATCGCGGACATATTGAGCCGCAGCCAGGTTCACAGCGGAAGCCTGTATCATTTTTTCCCGGGCAAACAGGACGTGCTCGTGGGCGTGCTGGAATTGTATCGCGACGGGATTGAGAACTGGCTGCTGAAGCCCAACTGGGACGGGATAGAGGATCCGATCGAGCGGATCTTTGCGCTGCTCAATGGCTATCGTGTCCAACTCATCACTACGGATTGCACCTATGGTTGTCCGATCGGCAACATTGCTCTGGAGATACATGAGCCCGATCCGAAGGTGCGCGAACTTCTGGCAGCAAATTTCACGAACTGGTCGCAAGCGGTGGAACGCTGTCTTGATGCCGCAGGCGAACGCCTGCCCGACGATACGGACAGGCGGGCGCTGGCCGAATACATCCTGACGGTCATGGAAGGGGCCGTGATGCAGGCGCGAACCTATCGCGAGCTGGCCTATTTCGACCGCAATATCTCTATGCTGCGAGATCACATCGGCATGCTTGAAGACCGGGCTAAGGCGCAGCGCATTCAGGCGGTTTGATACAAGGAGGAGTGGACAATGGACGTCAACATATTGGCCGTTGCGGCAGCTGGGGCATCTTCGCTGGTCCTGGGCGGCATCTGGTATTCACCAAAGCTTTTTGGAAATCGCTGGATGACACTGGCAGGATTGACCGAAGATCAGATCAAATCGGGTTCCATGCCCATGATCTTTGGAGGCGCCCTTGCCCTGTCACTCCTTGCAGCCTTCGTCTTCTCAATGTTTCTCGGTCCCAAACCGTCGCTGATGTTCGGGCTGGGGGCAGGCTTCTCGGCCGGCCTGTGCTGGGTCGCCGCCGGGCTAGGGATCAACTACCTGTTCGAACGCCGTCCGCTTGCCCTTTTCCTGATCAATGGGGGCTATTTCACGCTGCAGTTCACGCTGATCGGCGTAATCCTCAGCCTGCTGGGATAATCGGTCGCTTCAATTCCGGAATGAGGGATCGATCCTGTCGAGCTTCCTGAGCAGTGCCGGCCAGGCAAGCTTCTGCGCGAGCATGGCCATTCCGCCTCCGCTTGACTGCGTCTCCACCTTTTCTGGGGTTCCTTGCGGTGGAGTGTGAAGGTTTTCACGCCCTGCCGAAAGCATCTTGACCTGTGCATCGCAGGCTCGTTCAAGGAAATAGAGACGCAGGAAGCAATCGCCCACGGTTTGGCCGACCGCCAGCGTGCCATGATTCCTGAGGATCATGGCGGATTTGTTACCCAGATCCTCGACCAGCCGTTCCCGTTCCTCAAGATCGGTCGCGATGCCCTCATACTCATGATAGGCGACCCCGTGACGTGCGATCATGGCGGTTTGCGTATGGGGAAGCAGCCCTTCTGCCATTGCGCTCACGGCCTGACCCGCCGGTGTGTGCAAATGCATCACGGCATGGGCATCTTCCCTTGCCATGTGGATCGCCGAATGAATGGTAAAGCCTGCCGGATTCACCGGGTGTGCAGAGGGAACGACCGGATTGCCCTCGACATCGATCTTCACGAGAGACGATGCCGTGATTTCTTCAAACATCATGTCATACGGGTTGATCAGGAAGTGATGTTCCGGCCCGGGTATTCTGGCAGATAGATGGGTGAAGATTAGGTCATCCCAGCCATAGTAGGCCACAAGGCGATAGGCAGCGGCAAGATCAACCCGGATCGCCCACTCTTCGTCGCTGACTGCGCTCCGGACATGATCGTCATTTGCTGGCTTTGCTGCGGTGGCCATGGCCGATTCTCCTCTTCTATCCGGACTGCCTAACACAGCTTTCCGTGCACGTCAGCCCAGCAAAGCTTCAAGCCATCGCTCCGCGAGCACGGCCGCTTCGTCTGGCGTAAAGGGCGCGCAGCCGAGGCTGAGTTCAAGCCATAGGCCGTCAATCAATGCCGTCAGTGCAATGGCAGTGAGGCGGTGGTCGCCAGCTCCAAGGTCAAACGCCGCAATCAGGGCTTCAAGGCCTTCGCGATAGTCCCGGTAGATTTCGGCGTGAACGGCAGCAACAGCCGGATCGGTCTTCGTCAGGCTCCAGAACGCGAGCCAGGTTGCAAGCAGGTCGGGACTGGCAATCGGTGGCCTGAAACTCGCTGTCAGATAGGCCAGCAGTCGTGCGCGCGGGTGTGGATCGGCTTGCGCGACAGCCCGGGACAGGGCCGCCGAAACCTGGGCTCCCGTCACGCGATAGGTCTCGCAGATGAGGGCGTCGATTCCGCTGAAATAGTGTCTCAGCAGCCCTGGCGAAACACCGGCTGCCGTGCAGATCGTGCGAACGGACGTCCCGCTTGGACCCAGAGTGGCAAGGCAGCGGGCACACGCTTCAATCAGGCTCTGGCGGCGCGCATCGGGTTCGGCGCGAACAAAGGATTGCCTTGGGCTGACCATCTGTTATACGAACGTATAGTAAGGAACGGCGCATGGCAACCAGTATCAAGACCAACATCTCCAGCATTGACCCGCTTGAAGGGCGGAGCCTTCCGGGCTGGGTCTATCATGACCCCGATTTCTTCCAGGCCGAGATGGCTGCCGTGATCCGCCCCAGCTGGCAGGTCGTCTGTCATGTGAACGATATCCCGCGTTCTGGTGACTGGCATGGGCTCGACTATCTGGGGGAGAGCATCATCGTAATTCGGAGTGATGATGGTCAGGTGCGCGCCTTTCACAATGTTTGTCGTCACCGCGCGTCACGCGTGGTCGATGGGTCCAGCGGTTGCGCGAAGAAACTCGTCTGCCCCTATCATGGCTGGGCATATGAGACTGATGGCCGGCTGACCGGGGTGCCCGGTCGATCGGATTATCCGGGGCTCGACATGGGCAGCTTGGGCCTGACCCCTGTTGATCTCGAGATCTGGCACGGCTTTGCCTTCGTTCGCCTTGAAGGACATGGTCCGAGCGTTGCCGAGATGATGTCTCCCTATGAGACCATGGTCGCGCCCTATCGCTTTTCCGAAATGGAATCGCTTGGCCGGGTCACGCTTCGGCCAAGGCCTGTCAATTGGAAGAATGTCGCAGACAACTACTCGGACGGACTCCATATCCCCGTTGCTCATCCAGGCCTGACGCGGCTCTTCGGGCGTGGCTATGGGATCGAAGCCAACGAACATGTCGACCGGATGTGGGGCGATCTTGTGGAGCGGCCGTCCGCCAATATTTCCGAACGTGCGTATCAGGCGTTTCTGCCCAAGGTCTCCCACCTTCCTGAAAACAGGCAGAGGCACTGGCTCTATTTCAAGCTTTGGCCGAACGTCGCGTTCGATATCTATCCCGATCAAGTCGATTTCATGCAGTTCCTGCCCATATCGCCAACCGAGACGCTGATCCGTGAAATCAGTTATGTGCTTCCGGATGACCGCAGAGAGATGAAGGCTGCGCGTTATCTCAATTGGCGCATCAACCGGCAGGTCAATGCGGAAGACACGGCCTTGATTGCCCGCGTACAGGCGGGAATGGAAAGCAGCAGCTACGTGCCCGGCCCCCTTGGGGAGAGTGAGGTCTGTCTGCGCAGTTTTGCAAGAAAGCTGCGTCGGCTTCTGCCGGAGGCCCGATATGATTGCAAACCCGCGGGCTATGGAACTGCCCGATGAGCTATGATGCTGTCATCATCGGGGCCGGCCACAACGGGCTGGTCTGCGCCTTCTACCTTGCGCGCGCAGGTCTGAAGGTCCGTATTGTCGAACGGCGGGAAACCGTCGGCGGTGCAGCTGTCACGGAAGAATTTTTCCCTGGCTTCCGCAACTCCGTGGCGAGCTACACGGTCAGCCTTCTTCAGCCCAAGGTCATTGCCGACATGAAGTTGGTCGACCATGGGTATCGCGTGATCGAGCGTCCGATCTCCAATTTCCTGCCGCAGGAAGACGGTGGATATCTGAAGCTGGGTGGGGGACTCGAACGGACGCAGGCGGAGTTCCGGAAATTCTCCGACCATGACGCGCACGTGCTCCCCGATTACTACGAGTCTCTGGAAACCGTGGCAGACGTCTTGCGGGATCTCGCCATGAAGGCGCCGCCCAATCTTGGAGACGGGATCAAGACCCTGATTGATGGCGCGATCCAGGGCAGGGCGCTCGCCCGGCTTCCCTTGAACAAGCAGCGCGATGTGCTCGACCTGTTCACCAAGAGCGCCCGGACACTGCTCGATAGCTGGTTTGAAAGCGAAGCCGTAAAGGCCGCTTTCGGTTTCGATGCGGTGGTCGGCAACTATGCGTCCCCCGATACGCCCGGCAGCGCCTATGTCCTGCTCCATCATGTCTTTGGCGAAGTGAATGGCAAGAAGGGGGCGTGGGGACACGCCGTTGGCGGCATGGGGGCGATCACGCAGGCAATGTCCAAGGTCTGTCTTGCTGCCGGTGTCGAGATCAGCCTCGAAGCCCCCGTTGCACGGGTCCTGGTCGATGGCGGAAAGGTCGCTGGCGTTCGGCTTGAGAGCGGCGAAGAAGTGCACGCAGCGCGGGTCATTTCCAATGTTGGACCAAAGCTGCTTTACGAACGCATGTTTTCCGATGGCGATTTGAGTGCGGAGTTCAAACGACGGATCAAGGGTTTCAAGGTCGGATCAGGCACGTTCAGGATGAATGTGGCCCTGTCCGAGCTGCCGCGCTTCTCGTGCCTTCCAGAGCCGGGCGAGCATCTCCAGTCCGGCATCATCCTCGCGCCGACGCTGGACTATATGGACCGTGCCTTCGTTGATGCGAAAGCGCGGGGCTGGTCACAGCAGCCAATTGTCGAAATGCTCATTCCTTCGATCGTTGATGATAGCCTGGCGCCTGCGGGCAACCATGTTGCAAGCCTGTTCTGTCAGCAGTTCGCACCGGTCCTGCCCGACGGACGGGACTGGGATCAGGAAGAAGATGCAGCCGCTGACGCGATCATCGACACGGTTGAGCGTTTTGCCCCGGGTTTCCGCAAGTCGATCATGGGGACGATGAAGCTTTCGCCCAAGGGGCTGGAACGCAAATTCGGGCTCGCTGGCGGGGATATCATGCACGGGGCGATGTCACTCGATCAGCTCTGGTCGGCGCGACCGGTTTTGGGGCATGGTGCGTATCGGGGCCCGCTCAAGGGGCTCTATATGTGCGGGGCAGGGGCCCATCCGGGCGGAGGCGTGACCGGCGCTCCTGGCCATAACTGTGCTCAGGAAGTGCTGGCGGACAGGTCCTTTGCGGGCAGGCTCTTCCGTCGCGCCCACCAATAGAGAGGAAGTCCGGAGACCATCAGGACGATGCTGAGGCTGCTTGCGGTCAGCCCGGCTCCCCAGAGGCTCCAGACTCCGAATGCAAGGCCGGCCATCGCAAAGGGGGTTGCGACCTTCTGCTTCAGGGCCACAAGGGCACAGGCGAGATACAGCCAAAGAGTCACCGAAGTGGTCAGCAGGGCCATGAACGTAAACAAGCCCCCCATGGATTGGCTGCTGTTCGCGAAAATCAAGGCGCTTCCCAGCGCGGTTGCCGATAGAAGCCCGTTGACAGGCACACCATTGTCTCGCGTCCTTCCAAACCATTGTGGCAACATGCCGCGCCGCGCCATCTCAAGTGGCAGCTCCCCCTGAACAAGAGTCCAGCCATTGACTGCCCCGATGGCGCTGATGGCAGCAAAAAGGGCGACAAAGGATGCTGGCCCCGGTGACCAGAATGTCGCGACAAACAACTCGAAGGGTGCATTCGAAGCGGCAACCTTGTCAGGCGGGAGCATCAGGGTAATGCCGGAACATACGATCAGGTAGACAAGTCCTGTGAAAAGCGCGCCGTAAAAGGTAGCGCGCGGCACATTGCGCTGCGGATCTTTGATCTTGTGGGATGCCGCGCAGGCTGCCTCAAAGCCCACCATCGCCCAAAGCGTCATCGCTGCTGCGGCATTCACGTCCGGCAGAGATAATCCCGCAGCCGGATAAGGTGCAAGGGACGCCATACCTCTGTGCGAGAGGATCAGGCCAATCACGATTGCAACCACGGCGAGCGGCGTAAGCTTGAGAACCGTCGTCACGAGTTGGAAAGAACCGGCCGAACGCACCCCCGCGGGTTGGTCGCGACGCCG
>CAYSCC010000061.1:0-7900 GCA_964429375.1 uncultured Chakrabartia sp. | reverse complement strand
GGGACAAACTTGGGTGGAAAGACACGCTGGCTCGTGAAGAGAACACGAGCCTTCAACGCAGCTATGCGGCCCGTGGTGGCGAAGGATCTGGAGTCTATACTCCCCAGGCCATGGTGCAAGGACGCATGGCAGCCGTTGGATCGAACGAAGGCCAGCTCCGGCGCCTGATCCATGCCGAAAAGCGCCGCCCTGGACCGACGATCGCAGCACGCGCGACGGCGGAGGGCGGTCGGGAAATCGTGATTGTCCAAGCTTCGCCCCAGAGCGCCACAGTTGTGCTGGTCGCCTTGAAAAGCAATGCACCGGTCAAGATTGGCGCCGGCGAAAACGGCGGGCGTTCAGTGCTTTACACCAACGTCGTGCTGTCTGAGCGTGTGGTTGGATACTGGCCCGGCGGAAAAGGAACAGTGCGTGTGCCTGCCAGCCTAATGCGCCAGTCGGGTGCCGATCGATATGCACTGTTGCTTCGCCAGGGTACGGCGGGCCAGATAGTGGCCGCGCGTTACATCTGACCAATTCGTGCCTCAATGGCATCGTGCAGCTGCCGGATTCCGCCTTCCAATGTGCCAAGAGTCAGTTCGCTGACGGCTCCTGAACTGAGGCCCACTTGCCCCAAAGCCGCTGCGCGGAAATCTTCCGAACCAAAAACGCCACCGTCGAGCAGGTCCCAGCTTCGCTGCCAATGATCGCGTGCTTTCTCCGTCTTTGGTTCTTCCGGAATGAGCATGAAGTCCTCAATCAACGTCAGGTCCACCGATTGCGGCATCATGACCATGACATTCACGTAATCCGGGCTTACCACGACCTCGGTTGCCGGAAACAGCGAATAGGCAAAGGTCACGGCATTGCGCAATTGGGACCAGTCGCTCAGATCCAGATTGGCAAGCTCGGCGGCACGGCCGACCGCTGATCGCTGGTGACTGCCAATCATATCTGCCGCCGTAATGCCATCCTTGAAGAACGGACCGATCGTCTTCGCGTGCAAACGGGTCACGTGATAGCTCTCTAGAAAGGCATCCATGATCAGCTTCCAGTTCGAGCGGACTTCATGGGTCCGTCGCGCAAAAAGATGCAGATCCGCCATGCCAAACGCGTCAAAGTCGTGACCCAGAGTTTCAGCTTCGCTGAAATCGGCCTGTTCGATCGGCGCGAACCAGATCAGGCCTCCAGCCTCAAAAGTCGGCAATCGTTTCAGCCCGTAGTTTTCCTTCTCGAGCCCCGGAAAAGTCTCTGGCCGGGGCATACCGATCAGCGTGCCATCAAGTGCATAGGTCCAGGCATGATAGGGACAGGCAATCCGGCTGGCGCAGACGCTGTCATGTCCCTCGACAAGCCGCGTGCCACGATGGCGGCAGACATTCAGGAAAACATGGGGCTTACCGGACTGGTCACGCGTAATCAGTAGCGGCTTGCCCGTCGCGTCATGGGGAACGGCCATGTTCGGTGCAGGCAGCAACGCAGAAGGGGCAATGACTTGCGGAAGGCAATCAAAGAGCGCCTTCTTTTCCCGTGAGAACCAGGCCGGGTCCACATACCGCATCGCTGGAACCTTTGTGGTCCCCCGATTGGGGCGACTGGCCCCGTTTGCAATCTCCCGTGCGAGGGCCATCTGGCCGGACGTGGGCGCAAGCAGGTTCATGACAGGACTATCCTTACCCGAATTTCACGCTAGGTTTGCGCGAAAACAGGCCGGGAGCAAGTGACTTGAGCGAAATCGATCAATCCGTAGCGTTCGAAGAACGGCCCTTGTGGCGATCAATAAGCCCTTATTTTGAAAAGGAATCGCTTGCCGCGTTTTTCGTTGGGGTTTCGTCTGGGTTTCCATATGCGATGATCGGCGCGACACTGACGACGCGGCTGGCCCAGGAGGGCATCGACAAGAAGACAGTGACGGCGTTTACGCTGGCCTTCCTTGTCTACAATCTGAAGCCGTTTTGGGCCTGGATTGTCGACGGCGTCAGGCTGCCGATCCTTTCCCGACTGGGCCAGCGGGTTTCTTGGCTCCTCTTCGCTGGAATTTTGGTCATGGCCTCGGTCATCAATCTGGCGCTGGTTGATCCATCTTCAAATATTGGCACCACGGTGCTGGCGGCCGTCCTTGTTGGTGTGGCAGGAGCGACTTTCGACATCGTGATCGATGCCTACAGGATCGAAACACTAAAGCCCTACCAGCTAGGAGTCGGATCGGGCATGTCCCAATATGGCTGGCGTATAGGCTCTGCGGGTGCAGGTGCCTTGGCTCTTCTTGTTTCTGCGCGGATGGGATGGTCGGCTGCCTATATCGCCTGCTCAGCACTGGCCCTGCCCGCCATGTTGACAGGGTTGTTCATCGGAGAACCCGCCAGGCACGTCGTGACGATCGAGAAAAAGGGATTGGCAGAGCTCTGGTTTTCCATTGCCGGCCCGTTGCAGGAATTCTTCCGCAGATCAGGTGCCTTTATTGTTCTCCTCTTCATCCTTGTGCACAAGATTGGCGACACCCTGGCCAACCTTACGTTCCGTCTTTTGTTCGATGATCTGGGCTTCACCAACGATGAGATCGCGTTTTATGATGTCGGAATTGGTTTCTGGGCCTATCTGGTGGGCATATTTGTCGGCGGCGTCATCTTTGCCCGCCTTGGGCTGAAGCGTTCCGTGCTCTTGGCCCTGATCCTGATGGGAATTTCGAACCTGAGCTTTGCGGCGCTTGCAGCCGCTGGCCATAGCAATCTGGGCATGGCAGGTGCCATCGGCTTTGAAAACTTTGCCAGCGGCTATGGCGGTGTTGTGGTCGTGGCCTATTTTGCCGCGTTGTGCGATCTGAGGTTCACGGCATCTCAATATGCCCTCATTTCAGCCAGCGCGAGCGTGATCGGCCGCTTCCTGACCGGAACGACGGCCGGCGCAATGATTGAGCAGTTCGGCTATGTGAATTTCTACCTGCTTACGACAGCGCTTGCCGTGCCTGGCATCCTTCTGTTCTGGATCATGATGCGCACCGGCCTGGTTGACAGCTCGATGGGCGACGCCGGAGAGAAAGTTCCGGACTAGGCTGGGCCGTCGCGTTCGTTTCAGGCGATTTCTTCGCCATTGTCCTTCAGGACTTCGCCAGCAAGGTAGAGCGATCCGAGGATCAGGATAGACGCTGGCCGATTACAGTCCTTGTTCAATCGGGCCAGCGCATCTCTGACCGTGCCGGAAGCGTGCGCGGTGACCGATCGTGAGCCCAGCCAGTCTGCCAGTTCTTCTGCGGAATGGCAGGGATGGTCGTCAATCGGAACGGTATGGAAGGAGGATGCGCGCTTGAGGAATGGGCCCAATATGCCTTCCGCATCCTTGTTGGCCAGAATTCCAGTCACGATATAGATGGGGCCGGTACCCAAAACCGTGTCGATCTGTCGTGCCAAGACCTCGGCGGATGCCGGATTGTGACAGCCATCGATCCAGACTGACAGGCCTGGAACCATTCGTGTCAAAGGCCCATCACCAAGTTGCTGAAGCCGAGCAGGCCAATCGGCCCACCCCATTGCAGCACGGAAGGCCGCATCCGGAATCTTGATCTGCGACTGGTGCCGAAGCATCGCAATTGCAAGCGAAGCATTCTCCGCCTGGTGGCTCCCGGACAAGCGTGGAAGAGGCAAAGCCAGTTTGCCCGCTTGGTCCCGATAGTGAAGCCTGCCATTATACGTGACGCTGTCCCAATCGCTGCCTTTGGCAAGAAGCTTCGCCCCGGCGCTCTGGGCAACCCCGGTCACGCGCGCCATTTCGGCGGCTGGGTAAGCCATCGTCAAGAGCGGGACTCCAGTCTTGGCGATCCCGGCCTTTTCGCCCGCGATTGTCACTAGGTCTTCTCCAAGAAAGGCCTGGTGGTCGACGCCGAGCTGAGCAATCCCGCAGGCAATCGGAGCCATGATGACGTTGGTTGCATCAAGCCGACCGCCCAGGCCGACTTCAATAATTGCCGCATCAGCGGGAGTGCGCGAAAAGGCGAGGAATGCAGCAGCTGTGGTCGCCTCAAAAAAGCTCGGTGCGATATCCTTTGAACAGTCGAGCACTTCCGAAAGCAGGGGCGCAAGCAACTGATCATCGATGAGGCGCCCTGAAACCCGAATCCGTTCGTTGAAGCGGATGAGATGCGGGCTGGTATAGACATGGGCCGTGAAGCCCGCAGCCTCAAGGCTGGCACGAAGGAAGGCGCATGTGGATCCCTTGCCATTCGTTCCAGCGACATGAAACACCGGGGGCAGGGACAGATGTGGATTGCCAAGCCTGCGCATCAGCTCTGAAATGCGCTCCAGGCCAAGGACATCCCGGCCCGGTGACAGCATCGTCAGTCGGTCCAGTTGCTCTTGGACGGCCGGATTGTCGCTTTTTGCGTGGTCAGCCACGGTAGATCAGGCCGCCACTCCCAGCGGCGCGAGAAAGCCGATCAGCTTTCCAAGGGTTTCCCGCAGGTCCCGGCGCGCCACGACCATGTCCAGCATGCCATGATCAAGCAGGTATTGCGACGTCTGAAAATCATCGGGCAGCTTTTCGCGGATCGTGTTTTCGATCACTCGCCGCCCTGTGAATGCGAGCGTTGCCTTGGGTTCCGCGATCTGGACATCACCCAACATGGCATAGCTGGCCATCACGCCGCCGGATGTCGGGTCTGTCAGGACAACGATATAGGGGAGTCCGGCATCGCGAAGTTCCTGTACGCCCACGGTCATCTTGGGCATTTGCATGAGGGACAGAATGCCTTCCTGCATACGGGCTCCGCCAGAGGCGGTGAAGATCACATATGGGCAGTGCGCAGCAATTGCGGCACGAATTCCCGCAATAAAGGCCTCTCCGACAGCAACGCCCATGGATCCACCCATGAATGCAAAATCCTGGACGCCAACCACGACAGGCTGCCCGAGGATCCGTCCTTGCGCATTGATCAGCGCGTCCGATTCTCCGGTTTCAGCGCGGGCCGCCTTGAGGCGATCGACATATTTCTTGGAGTCCCGAAACTTGAGCGGATCTTCAACCGTCTTGGGATTGTTGAGGACGAGCCAGCTGCCTTCATCAAATAGCTGTTTGAACCGTGCAGACGGACCGATGCGGCCATGCTGGTTGCAGACCGGGCACACTGAGAGATTGTCTTCGAATTCCTTGGCGAAGATCATCTGTGCGCAGCCCGAACATTTGATCCAGAGATTGTCAGGCGTATCGCGCTTGGCAATGAAAGGAATGGCGTTGCGAACACGAGTCAGCCAGTTCATGCGACGATCTCCTGTGATGCAGCATCAATAGCGCTTCTGAGTCTGGCGACATAGTCCTGAACGGGCGCCGCAGCCTGCGCGCCGAATTTCCCGATCAATTCAACAATAGCCGACCCGACGACGACGCCATCTGCAACTGCGCCGATGGCCGCAGCCTGTTCTGGCGTGCGAACCCCGAAGCCAACCGCGACTGGCAGCGTGGTGGATTGCTTCAGCTGTTGAACCGCAACAGTGATGCTCTCCGTGGCCGCTTGCTGCAATCCGGTGATGCCCGCAACAGAAACATAGTACAGGAAGCCCGAAGCGCCTTTGAGCACGGACACAAGACGCGCAGAATCGGTAGTGGGAGTTGCAAGCCTGATCAAATCAATGCCTGCAGAGCGCAGGGCAGGGCCAAGATCCTGATCTTCCTCCGGTGGCAGGTCCACGCAAATGACCCCATCAACACCAGCCTTTTGACACTGGTCCGCAAACCATTCCGCGCCTCGGCGAACCATGGGGTTGGCATAGCCCATCAGCACAAGCGGAACGTCTGGATGACGGGATCGGAAATCAGTTGCGATCGCGAAAAGGTCGGCCGTTGTCGTCCCCGCCGCAAGCGAGCGAAGGTTGCCAAGCTGAATGGCAGGGCCATCAGCCATGGGGTCCGTAAATGGCATTCCAAGTTCGATTACATCGGCACCGCCCTGGACAAGGGCGTCCAGAATGGCCCCAGTGTCCGCGGGCGTCGGGTCCCCCCCCGTTACAAATGTGATGAGCGCGGGACGCCCCTTTCCAAAGGCAGAGGAAAATCGGCTCATATCTTGACGCCCAGGGCTTCTGCCACCGTGAAAATGTCCTTGTCTCCACGACCGCACAAATTGGCGACGATGATCTGGTCCTTCGACATTGTCGGTGCAACGCGCATCACTGCAGCGATGGCATGGCTTGGCTCCAGCGCAGGAATAATGCCTTCCAGCCGGCAAAGCATCTTGAAGGCATCAAGCGCTTCCACATCAGTTGCGCTTTCATAGCGCACCCGGCCAATCTCGTGCAGCCAGCTGTGTTCGGGGCCAATACCCGGATAGTCGAGGCCCGCCGAAATGCTGTGGGCTTCCGTAATCTGACCGTCTTCATCCTGAAGCAGATAGGTCTTGTTGCCGTGCAAAATTCCCGGAGATCCGCCTGCAAGGCTCGCGGCATGCTCTTTGTCGAGGCCGTGTCCCGCAGCTTCCACGCCAAGCATCTGGACATCTGGATCATCAAGAAACGGGTGAAACAAGCCAATGGCATTGGAACCGCCACCAATGGCTGCCACCAGAAGATCGGGCAATCGGCCTTCTCTTTGCAGGATCTGCGCGCGCGCTTCCTTCCCGATGACGGACTGAAAATCACGAACAAGTTCCGGATAGGGATGGGGCCCCGCCGCTGTTCCAATAATGTAGAAGGTGTCATGGACATTGGCGACCCAATGTCTGAGCGCTTCGTTCATGGCGTCTTTGAGAGTTCGGGACCCGCTTTCGACCGAATGGACTTCGGCTCCCAGCAGTTTCATGCGAAAGACGTTTGGCTGCTGGCGCTCAATGTCGCGTGCGCCCATGAAAATTGTGCAGGGCAGGCCGAAACGCGCTGCGACAGTAGCCGTTGCAACGCCGTGCTGACCGGCGCCCGTTTCGGCGATGATGCGAGTTTTCCCCATCCGCAGTGCGAGCAGGATCTGACCGATGCAGTTGTTGATCTTGTGCGCGCCGGTGTGATTGAGTTCGTCTCTCTTGAAATAGACCTTTGCGCCACCCAGCTCGCTGGTGAGCCGCTCTGCAAAGTAAAGCGGGCTCGGACGCCCGACATAGTGTTCGAGCAAGTCATCAAATTGCGCGGCGAACGCGGGGTCGACCTTGGCCGCCTCATAGTGTCTTTCAAGATCGAGAATCAGCGGCATCAGCGTTTCGGCGACATAACGTCCGCCGAATTGCCCAAAGTGACCGTGTTCATCCGGTCCGGAACGAAAGGAGTTGGATCGTGTCATAATGTGGCGGCTGCTTTAAGGAACGCAGCGATCTTGTCCACATCCTTGATGCCCGGTGACGATTCAACCCCGGACGATGTATCGACAAGCGTCGCGCCAGTAATGCGTATGGCCTCTCCGACATTGTCGGCCGTCAGGCCTCCGGCAAGCCCCCAGGGCAGTGGATGGGCAAATCCTGTGAGCAGCGTCCAGTCAAAGCGCGTGCCCATGCCCCCCGGCAGCGCTGCCCCTTCCGGTTGCAAGGCATCATAGAGCAGGAAGTCGGATGTTCCTGCGAAACGAGCAACCGCTTTCAGGTCTTCGGTGGTTCGAATGCCTACTGCGCTCCACACGTCTCGCTTGAACTGCTGGCGGATCGCAGCCGCTCGGCCAGCCTCTGTTTTATGAAGCTGGATCACGTCGAGTTGTGCTGCCTCGATGGCCTGTTCCAGCAGTGCATTGCACGGATCGACAAAAACACCGACCTTGCCGACGTGCCCCGGAACACGGGGCGCTAGCGCGCGCGCCTGATCGAACGAGACGCTCCGCGGACTGGGCGGAAAAAAATTCAGGCCAATGTGGCTCGCACCGCCCCTGACGGCTGCATCGATTGTTTCGGGCGTTTTGAGCCCGCAGATTTTGGCTTGTGCGGGCTTGCAATCAGAGAGTCGCTTCAATCGCTCGTGCA
>CAYSCC010000060.1:0-8043 GCA_964429375.1 uncultured Chakrabartia sp. | reverse complement strand
ATGCCAGCTCATTCTGCGTCGCGGCCGCCCGGAAGACATTCTCCCCCAACTCGCAGCGGAAACTGGCGCACGAAGGGTTCATGCCTTGCGGCACTACGAGCCATGGTGGCAAAGAGCGGAACACGTGCTGGGCCAGAAAATTGAAACTGTGCTCCATGACGGCAACCAGCTTATCAATCCCCGGCTTTTGCTCAACGGATCGGGTGAGCGGTACCGGGTTTTTACGCCTTGGTTTCGCAGGCTTCTGGATCATATGCCACCGCCGATTCCGATCCCCGCGCCGGACCGTATTGCGTCGCTTGACGTGTCGATTGACAGCGAACGGCTGGAGGACTGGAAACTCCTGCCTGTAAATCCCGATTGGTCAATCGGCTTTCGTGGCTGGACCCCGGGGGAGGAGGGGGCAAGGGCAGCATTCAGGGCCTTCCTGCCACATTTGAACGACTATGAAGTTGAACGGAATTTTCCCTCACGCCCCGGGGTCTCCCGATTGTCTCCCCACATTCACTTCGGCGAAATTTCTCCGGCTACACTGTGGCACCATGCCGCTCGGGAGGCAGGTGAAAAGGCACGCAGTTTTCTGAGCGAAATTGCATGGCGGGAGCATGGCCTGAATCTGGTTGATCAGTTCCCCGACTATGCGACCCGAAACGGACGCCCGCAATTTGATCGCTTTCCATGGCGGCAGGGTCCGGATGCGGACGAAGACTTTGTTGCATGGACCCGCGGCCTGACAGGCTATCCGGTGGTCGATGCGGGTATGAGAGAGCTTTGGCAGACGGGTTGGATGCACAACCGGGTACGCATGATTGCGGCCTCATTCCTGATCAAGCATTTGCTGATTGACTGGCGTCGAGGCGAACAATGGTTCTGGGATACATTGCTTGATGCAGATCTGGGTGCGAACACGATGAACTGGCAGTATGTGGCTGGGACAGGCGTGGATGCCCCGGTCTTTTCCCGGATGATGGCTCCTTTATTGCAAAGTTCGAAATTTGAAATGGCCGGCTATATTCGTCAGTTCGTACCGGAGCTGGCTCATCTCCCGGATGAAACGATTCACATGCCACATCAAACTGGCAGTACGCCGCCTGGCTACCCCTTGCCCATTATCGGGCATGAGGAGGCCCGCATGCGAGCCATGCTGGCATGGGATGCGTGTCGTTAGAATTGAGTGGCAAGAGGGCAGTCGCTCTGGGTCAAAGTGGCAGCCGTGGCACGATGGTGCGCAACTCGAAATCGAGAAATGACAACCTCTGGTGACCCCTACGGGAATCGAACCCGTGTTTCAGCCGTGACAGGGCCGCGTCCTGACCGCTAGACGAAGGGGCCGTCAAAGCGAGCCGCGCGCTTACCAGAAAAGCAGCGCGGGTCAACCATGTTTGGAATGACAAACCGCCTGCAGCTTGTTTCCATCCGGATCTCTGACATAGGCGCCATAGTAATTCGGGTGATAGTGCGGCCGGAGACCGGGCTTGCCCTCATCCGAACCGCCATGCGCAAGAGCCGCGGCATGAAAGGCATCAACGACGGCCCGGCTAGGTGCAAGAAAGGCCACATGCGTTCCGTTGCCGTGCGTTGCCGCATTGCCGTCAAAAGTGGGACCGACAAAGATCTTTGGGCCCGTTGGTTCGCCAAAGGCAATTCCTCGTTCATGCTCAAACAGAACGGGCAGGGCCAAAACCTCCATGATTGCGTGCCAGAATGGCTTTGCGCGCGCCCAATCATTGGTGCCGAGCGTTACATGGCTGAACATGATGCCACACTCCTTCAATCCAGAAGAGCCACGTCATCGACATGGAGTTCCGCGGCCCTTCGTGCTCCCCAATCATCAACCCTGACTCTCCCTGAAGCCCAGAGACGCTGGTCTCGTGGCGCACCAAGCAGAGCCTGGCCGAGTTTTGTCCCTGCCTGGCGGAACGCAACGGCCTTGACCGAGCGACCATCATCGCCTGCCATGATGGCGCGCACATGATTTGTGCCGACGATGTCTGCCCGGACGATGCGCATGGGGCCTGCTGCCACGCGCGGAGCCGGCCAACCCATGCCGTAGGGTCCGCCAGCCTCAAGCGCTTCAACCAGAGACGGCGTGACCCCGCCCGGAGCGACGACTGCATCGATCAGCAGGCTCCTGTTCTCATCCGATGTCGCGACATCCGTGCTCAGCCGCTCTTCAAGAAACTCAGCGAGCGCATCAATGCGACTTGCTTCAATGGTCAGCCCAGCCGCCATTGCATGGCCGCCTCCAGCCAGGAGCAGCCCTTCATCCTTTGCGGCGAGGATTGCAGCACCCAGATCCACGCCCGAAATCGAACGGCCTGAGCCCTTGCCCAATCCATCCGAACCGACGGCGATGACAATCGCAGGCCGATTGAGTGTCTCCTTCAGCCGTCCGGCAACAATGCCGATCACGCCCGGGTGCCAGCTTTGCCCGCTGACCACAGCAACTGCGCGATTGCCCTGTCCAGCGGCCGCTTCATTGGCAGCCTGCAAGACATTGGCCTCGATTGCGCGACGTTCAGTGTTGAGCCGATCCAGCTCCTCTGCAATGTCGCGTGCTTCCGTGGGGTCGGTCGTCGTGAGCAACCGGACACCAAGGTCAGACTTGCCGACCCGGCCGCCGGCAGTGATCCTGGGGCCAAGCGCAAACCCCAGATCGGAGCAGGTGGGTGCCCGGGTGAGCCGGGCAGCGTCGATCAAGGCATTGAGGCCAATATTGCGGCGGCCTGCCATGATCTTGAGGCCTTGCGATACAAAGGCACGGTTCAAACCCCTAAGGGCTGCAACATCTGCGACTGTTCCCAGAGCAACGATGTCCAGAAGTTCAAGCAGCCGTGGTTCCGGTCGCGACGCGAAATGACCCATTGTTCGCAACCGCCGGATGATCGCTGCTCCAAGCAACCATGCAACCCCCACGGCCGCAAGGTGGCCAAAGGCGGATCCTTCGTCTTCATCGAGGCGGTTGGGATTGACCATGGCATAGGCGTCGGGAAGTTGGGTTGCGCACTTGTGATGATCGACCACGATGACATCGACCCCTGCGCTTCGGGCCATCGTAAGCGCCTCAAAGGCTTGTGCCCCGCAATCCACTGTCACGATCAGCGTGGACCCGCTTTGGCCAAGGCGCACCAAAGCTTCGCCGGAAGGGCCGTATCCTTCCATCAGGCGATCGGGAATATAGGCATCGGCATGGAGGCCAAGGTCGCCCAAAAGGCGCACCAGCAGCGCGGCCGACGTTGCGCCATCGACGTCATAGTCTCCGAAAACAGTGACTTTCTCTTGCCCGCGAACGGCCTCGGCAATCCGGTCCGCGGCCCTGTCCATATCACGGAAAATGGAAGGATCAGGCATGAAGTCCCGAATTGTCGGGTTTCGGTGCGCAGCGAGCGCTTCGGGTGCACAGCCGCGTGCAAGCAGCAACTGGTCCGTCAGGTCATCACAGTCTCCGGCTCCGCCCCTCCAAGCCCAGAGCCGGCCAGTCACTGAACGGGGAAATGAAAGTGGAGCGGACATATGGGCGGCTTACGCACAAGGCCGTCACCGCTGCAATCATTTACTTGGCGGGGCTGCCTTGTCGGGCGGGGGCCGTGCATCGATCAGAAGCCCGTCACGATCCATTTTCAAGTTGATGCCGACGTCTCCTACATTGGCATCAAGTGAAATGCTGCTGTCGTTGTTGATGCTGATCGTGGCGTCATTGCCCAACTCAATAGGGGGCATATCCGTCAGATTTTCGAGCCCGGGATCTTCCGTCTTGGTTGGTGAGGGTGGCACCGCCCCATCGATTGCTGCGGCCATGAAGTTTTTCCAGATCTGCGCCGGGACATTGCCGCCATTAATGCCGCGCAAGGGCGTATTGTCGTCGTTGCCGACCCATACGCCCACCACAAGATCTCCGGCAAACCCGACAAACAATGCATCCCGATTGTCCTGGCTCGTGCCCGTCTTACCGTAAGCCTTGACATGCAGGGCAGCGGCCCGACCAGTGCCTTCGTTGATTGGAGACGCCAGCAGCTCGAGGAGCATTTCATGCGTCCTTGATCCGAAAGACCTCTGCGACGACAAGAGCCTTCCCAAAAGGCCGGGTTCGTCCTTCGGAAGTCCACGGGGCGCCACCGGATACCGGTTCGCTGCAGCAGCAGCATAGGCTGAAGTCAACTCAAGGAGCGTCACGCCCGATGTTCCAAGCGCAAGGCTTGGGTCTGCTGAAAGCGGGCTCTTGATGCCCAAATCCCTTGCGGCGCGGACAACAGCTTCTCCACCCAGTTCATGGTAGAGTTTTACCGCTGCCACATTGCTTGACCGCGCAAATGCCTGTTTGAGAGTGATTTCCCCGCGATAGCGTTCGCCGCTGTTCCTGGGGCGATAGCCGCCCGATTCAATTGGGCTGTCATCGATCTTGCTTGCTGGAGTCATTCCGGCACGCAGGGCTGCCAGATAGACGAACAGCTTGAAGGTCGACCCCGGCTGGCGCAATGCTTGGGTCGCACGATTGAAGGGCGATTTGTCATAGGATCGCCCGCCAATCATCGCGACGACTTCTCCATTGGGCCGCATCGCAACAAGGGCAACCTGTGCACTGCCCAGGCGCGCTCCTGAAATGGCGGAACGGGCGATGCGCTGCAGTCTTGCATCCAGAGTGGTCTTTATTTCCTGCGCGCCATATGACTCTTCGGCGATCGCCCGTGCCTGCGGCATGGCCCAGTCAGCGAAATAGGTTCCCGTCGGCAAACCACTTTTACGCCCGCGCCTGATCGCAGGAAATGGCGTGTCTTCGGCTTTGCTCTGGGAGATGAAGCCAGCCGCAGCCATCGCATCCAGCACCATTCTGGTTCTTTTTCGTGCCGCATTGGGATTCCGGGTTGGCGTGAGCCGAGATGGAGCCTGCACGAGGCCAGCAAGCATAGCAGCCTGAGACAGGGTCAAACGTTCGGGCGAGCGGTTGAAATAATGGTGTGACGCTGCGCGAAGACCATAAACATTGTCGCCGAAATAGACGTTTGAAAGATATCTTTCGAGAATTTCGTCCTTCGTCAGCCATGCTTCAAGCCAGAAAGCAATCAGCATTTCCCGGGCCTTGCGGCTCAAACTGCGTTCTGGCGTCAGGAACGTGATCTTGGCGAGTTGCTGGGTAATTGTGCTGCCGCCTTGGGTTCCTCCACTCCCCAGATTGTTGAGTGCGGCCCTTGCAAGGCCCCGCGGATCGATTCCCCAATGTGTATAGAAGCGGCGGTCCTCGATCGCGATGAACGCCTGCGTGACATGCTCCGGCAAGAGGGAGACTTTTACTGGCTCAGAGATGATTGCCCCGTTCTGGGCAAAGGCCTGGCCGTCGGCCGCCAGAAGGGTCAGCCTCGGCGGCGCAATTGGCTGCAGCGATTTCGAAAGGGGAGCCGTAAACACAAGCCAGAGGAACAGTAGCAGGAACACTGCCAACAGTCCTGCAAGACCACGCTTGATCCATCTCCAGCGAACCGACCACCGCGAAGGCGGGGAGGGAGCCGTAGGGGCGGGTTCCTCTTTGAAAGGCGCAACCCAGTCGCGACCGAAATCTGGGTCATCAGCGTTGAGCATCGGGCCGGGCATCGCTGCTGTATTATCGACCTACGACAGCTAAGGCGAGGGGAAATTTACCTGCGGGCGCCCTTGTGGTGTTCGCCTCTTACCCAACGGACTGTGCCCGAACTTGCGCGCATGACAACGCTTTCCGTTGTCATTGTGCCATTCTTGAGCCGCTTTACGCCTTCCAGCAGCGACCCATCGGTGACTCCCGTCGCTGCAAAGATGCAATCGCCTTTTGCCAGTTCCTCAAGGTCATAGATGTGGTCGAGATCCTGAATGCCCCACTTCCGGGCCCGGCTCTTCTCGTCGTCGTTTCTGAACAGGAGCCGTCCCTTGAACTGCCCGCCGACGCACCGCAAGGCGGCGGCGGCCAACACACCTTCAGGCGCTCCGCCAGAGCCCATGTACATGTCAATCGTCGTATCCGGGTTCGTGACGGCGATGACGCCCGCAACATCCCCGTCCGGGATGAGCATGATACCGCAGCCAATCCCGCGGAGTTCAGCAATCAGCTTTTCATGGCGGGGCCGATCAAGAACGCAGACAATAATCTCGTTGGGTTCGACACCTTTGGCCTTTGCCACCGCTGCCACATTTTCCGTCGGCGATTTTGCAAGGTCGATAATGCCATCCGGATAGCCCGGACCAACCGCCAGCTTTTCCATGTACACATCGGGCGCGTTGAGCAAATTTCCTTCTTCTGCAACGGCAAGGACGGCAAGAGCATTTGGACCCGCTTTGGCGGTAATCGTCGTTCCTTCAAGCGGATCAAGGGCAATATCGATTTTGGGCCCGGTGCCGATTGCGCTTCCAACCTTTTCACCGATGAAAAGCATCGGGGCTTCGTCCCGCTCACCTTCGCCGATGACTACTGTACCATCCATCGCTAGTTCGTTGAGTGCGGCGCGCATCGCTTCAACGGCAGCCGCATCGGCGGCTTTCTCATCGCCTCGGCCGATCATGGTCGATGCTGATATAGCCGCTGCCTCGGTGACCCGCACCATTTCCAGCACGAGTACGCGATCGAGAACTTTGGAAGCAGTGATCATGATTTTGAAGAATCCCCTGAATCGTTGAGATGCCGATAGGCCGAGATTGGTTAAAAATCCAGAATTGGCATCATGATTGGCGCGGCAACAAGACTGGGTGACCCGCTCAGCGCATCCAGCGCCGCTGTCACAGCACTTTCTGGACCCTCATGGGTTGTCATGACAACAAGGACACCGCCACCTGGCGCTTCCCCGCGCTGGATCATGCTTTCGATCGAAACGCCTGCGTCGCGCATGGCAGCGGTGATCTCTGCAAGAACACCGGTTCGGTCGGCCACGATGAAGCGAAGATAGGCTCTCCCGATGCGAACACCCGAATTGGCCTTGGGCGCGCTGGCCAGATTCGCCACAGGCATGGCAAAGGCAGGTCCATTCTCGCCTCTCGCAATGTCGATCAGGTCCGCCACAACGGCCGAAGCCGTTGGCCCTTCGCCTGCGCCTCGGCCTTCAAAGAACAGGCGGCCAACGAAGTTTCCTTCTGCGACAACTGCATTCATTGATCCGACCACATGGGCAAGCGGGTGGCTTGCCGGCACCAGACAGGGGTGGACTCTTTGGAACAGCCCGTCTTGCCCGGCAGCTGCCAAACCAACCAGGCGAACCCGAAAGCCCAAGGCTCGTGCCTGCGCAATATCCCCGGCGAGCACGTTGCGAATGCCCGTGATGCTGACGGATCCAAAGTCGATCCGCGTGCCAAAAGACAGCGTGGCCAGGATGGATAGTTTGTGGGCAGCGTCGATACCATCTATGTCGAAGCTGGGGTCGGCCTCTGCATAACCCATAGCCTGCGCGTCGGCGAGAACATCCCCAAAGTCCCGGCCTTCGCTTTCCATCGTCGTCAGGATGTAGTTGCAAGTGCCGTTCAATATTCCATAGACGTGCGTGATCTCATTGGCGGCTGCCCCTTCGCGCAAGCCCTTGATGACTGGAATGCCACCAGCCACTGCTGCTTCAAATTTCAAGGCCACGTTCGCGGTTTCAGCAGCGTGCGCCAGTTCAAAGCCATGATGCGCAATCATTGCCTTGTTGGCAGTTGCAAAGGCCTTGCCTGCCCCAATGCTTGCGCGTGACAAGGCAAGGGCGGGGCCATCAGAGCCGCCGATCAGTTCGACGACAACATCAACATCATCGCGAACGGCAAGCGCTACCGGATCGTCCGACCAAGCAAACCGGGACAGGTCCACACCCCGTTCGCGGTGACGATCCCTCGCCGAAACCGCGACAATTTCGATTGGCCTGCCCGCGCGGCGGCTGATGAGTTCGCGATTGGCGTCCAGCAGCTTGATGACGCCGCCGCCCACAGTTCCCAGACCCGCCAATGCAACGCGAAGTGGCTCACTCATGCCCTAGATTCCCTAAATTTGGGGCTCTCTAGGCGGTGGCCGCGATGATGAAAAGGGTAGCGCGCAAGAAAAAAGGGGCCACGCAAGAA
>CAYSCC010000059.1:0-8114 GCA_964429375.1 uncultured Chakrabartia sp. | reverse complement strand
GTTCGGCTTCTGGAAGACCATGCCGACCCGCGCGCGAAGCTGCACGACGTCCATGCCAGATGTATAGATGTCTTCACCATCAAGAGTGATCTGGCCTTCAACGCGGCAGCTGGCGATCGTATCATTCATGCGGTTGAGCGCTCTCAGGAACGTCGATTTCCCGCAGCCAGACGGCCCGATAAATGCTGTCACATGCTCAGTCGCAATATCGATCGAAACGGTGTCGATCGCTTTCTTGTCGCCGTAATACACCGACACATCACGCGCGGTCATCTTGAGTGTTTGGTTGGACATGTCTGTTCTTACCAGCGTTGTTCGAAGCGATTGCGGAGGTAAATGGCAACGCCATTCATTGCGATCAGGAACACGAGAAGGACAATGATCGCAGCGGACGTGTTTTGGACGAAGCCTGAATCCACTTCGTCTGACCAGAGAAAGATCTGCATGGGCAGTACTGTGGCGGGTGCAACAATGCTATCCGGCGGCGTTGCGACAAAAGCCCGCATTCCGATCATCAGGAGCGGAGCTGTTTCGCCAAGGGCCCGTGCCATGCCGATAATGGTTCCCGTCAGGATGCCGGGAAGCGCCAGTGGCAGGACATGGTGAAAAACCACCTGCATGCGGCTTGCACCGACGGCAAGCGCAGCATCACGAATGGAGGGCGGGACAGCCTTGATCGCGTTTCGGCCAGCAATGACGATGACGGGCATTGTCATCAGGGCAAGCGTCATTCCGCCGACCAGCGGCGCAGACCGGGGCAGCTGGAACGTATTGATAAACACTGCAAGTCCAAGCAGGCCAAATATGATCGACGGCACGGCCGCAAGATTGTTGATAGACACCTCGACAACATCGACCCAGCGATTGCGTGGCGCAAATTCCTCCAGATAAACGGCAGCAAGGACGCCCATGGGAAACGACAGCGCAAGCGTCACGCCCATGGTCAGCAACGACCCCTTGAAGGCACCCCAGACCCCGGCAGTTGCCGGATCGGTGGAATCCGAACTGGACAAAAAGGCCCAGTCAATTCCTCCGGCTCCATTCGCGATCATCGTAAAGATGAGGAATGCCAAGAAGCAGAGCGAGAGGAGAATGGCCGCGCCGCCTGCCAGCTTGAACCGGCGCTCAGATGCATAACGCTTCGCGAGCTTGCGGTTCATGTCTGGGCTGCGCCACACGGAGGAATGATCAGTCATACGCTTCCCTGAAGCGCTTGACGACCCGCAGCGCGACGATGTTGAGCATCAATGTCACCACAAAAAGAACAAGGCCGAGCGCGAAGGCAGACATCGTCTTGGGCGTGTTGAAATCCTGGTCCCCCGTCAGCAAAGCGACAATCTGGAACGTGACCGTCGTCATGCTGGCAAAGGGATTTGCGGAAAGGTTGGCTGCCGCGCCTGCGGCCATCACAACGATCATGGTTTCGCCGATTGCACGGCTGATGGCCAGCATCACGCCGGCCACTATCCCCGGAAGCGCTGCTGGCACCAGAACGCGCCGAATGGTTTCAGATGTTGTCGCACCGAGCGCCAAGGAACCATCGCGCATCGCCTGGGGAACGGCGGCAATGCTGTCATCTGCCATCGAGGAAACGAAGGGAATGATCATGACACCCATCACCAGCCCTGCGGCAAGAGCACTTTCGGTTGATGGATTTTCCATGCCCAACCGTTCTGCAAGATCACGCACCATGGGTGCAACGGTCAGCGCGGCAAAATAGCCATACACAACAGTGGGAACGCCCGCGAGAATCTCCAGCAACGGCTTCACCGCGGACCGCAAGCGCGCGCTGGCATATTGCGTGAGATAAATCGCACTCATCAGGCCAAGCGGAATGGCGACAAGCATGGCGATAATGGCGCCGATGAAAATGGTCCCCCAGAAAAGCGGAATGGCGCCAAAATTCTCTCCAAGCTCGGGTCCCCCTTCGGCTGTCGGGTTCCAGTGCAGGCCTAACAGGAAATCGACAGGAGATATGGCCGCGAAAAAACGGGCAGATTCGACAATGAGGGACGCGATGATCCCGAATGTCGTCAGCACGGCCATCAGCGATGCAAACAGGAGGAGCAACATGGTCACGCGCTCAACCTTGGTTCGCGCCTTGAAACCCGTCTTGACCCGTGTGTACGCAAACGCACCGCCAGCAAAGGCGACCACCAAAGTCAGTGCAGCGCCCATCATGCCAAATCGCGCATCTGCCGCCTTGAAGGCAGGGACCAGTGCATCGGATGCCGGATTGAACCCCGCTTCGATTTCTCCTCGTGCGAGTTGGGCCGCTTCAGACAGGATGGCATCCCTGTCGATTGCCTCAGCCGGCAAGGACTGCGCTGCCGGATCGGCCAGAACAGAAGATGTAATGAACTGTGAGGTCAATGACGACCAGAGCGCAAGCGCCAGCAACGACGGCAACACGGCCCACAGCGCAACATAGACGCCATGATAACGCGGCAATGAGTGCAGCTGTCGGCTGCCCGGAACGGCGAGGCTGGCGGCCTTTGCTCGCGCGGCAAGCCAGCCGACCAGCCCAAGGCCAAGGACAATCAGGATCAGGATGGAAGAGGCCATGATCTGTCCAGGAATGTGCTAAGTCGGCCGCGCACGTCTATTTCAGGGTCGACGGGTCGAGCAGCGACATGGCTTTGACGATGTCTGCATTCCTTGCGCGAACATCTTCGGGAGAAATCACCATTCCCTTCTTCTTCAGATAGCCATCCGGGCCCCATGCCGCCGCATATTCCGCAGCATATTCCTTCAGACCGCGGATCGACTTGAGATGCGCGGCCTTGATATAGACATACAGAGGCCGAGCACCCGGGTATGAAAAATCCGATATGGAGGCATAGGTCGGGGCCACGCCGGAAATGGCAATGCCCTTGAGCTTGTCCATGTTTTCTTCAAGGAAGCTGAAACCGAACACGCCAACCACATTGGAATTGGTTGCCAGTTTCTGGACAATCAGATTGTCGTTTTCACCCTGCTCGACATAGACGCCATCCGTCCTGACACTGGTGCAGATCGCCTTGTGCTGGTCCTTGTTGCTGTCCTTGAGCGCTTTCATGGCAGGGTCAGTGTCGCAACCTTTTTCAAGAATCAGTTCTGCAAGGGCATCGCGCGTGCCCGATGTCTTCGGCGGGCCATAGACGCTGATTGGCAGAGCAGGCAGCGCCGGATTTACATCCTTCCAGGTCTTGCTGGTGTTGGGCTTTCCGAACGGCTTTTCCGCCAGTGCCTTGTAGATATCCAGAGGCGTCAGAGACAGGCCCGGCCCGTTCATGGCCTCGGCAAAGGCAATTCCATCGAGGCCAACCTGGACTTCGACGATGTCCTTCACACCATTCTTCGCACAGTCCTCATATTCAGACTTCTTGATCCGCCGGGAGGCATTTTCCATGTCAGGAAACTTAATGCCCACTCCCGCACAGAACAGCTTCATGCCTGCTCCAGTCCCTGTCGATTCAATGATCGGGGACTTGAAGCCTGGATTGGCTTTGGTGAACGCTTCAGCCACGGCCGTGCTGAAGGGGTAGACAGTCGACGAGCCGACCGCACGAATTTGTTCACGTGCACCTCCGGTTGAGCCGCCGCCGCAGGCCGACAAGGCAGCTGCCCCAAGAAAAACTGCAGAAATCCGGAAAAAACTGGTCATCTCAACATCCTTGATCTCGGGCGCGCCGGGTCACCGAAGCGACCATTAGGCTGGGTTCATGCAACGCATGTTGCAGTTTGATGACTCTTTTATGACAGCTGACAAATCAGCCCGCTGGAAAGCGTACCCTGACCGTGGTCCCCTGCCCAGGCGCACTGCTGATATCGAGATCACCCCTGTGCCGAGCCACGATATGCTTGACGATCGCCAGGCCAAGCCCTGTCCCGCCCGCATCCCTGCTGCGACTGGGGTCAATCCTGTAAAACCGTTCGGTCAGGCGCGGAATATGTTCGGCTGCGATGCCGGTTCCGTTGTCGCAGACGGTCAGTTCGACGGATCCGGGCGCGTGGCTCACACTGACCGATACAGGATCGCTTGCCCCCCCATGCCGAATTCCGTTTTCCACGAGATTTCGCACAAGCTGAGACAATTGCCCGGCGTCACCCTGTAGTAGTGCATTCGGGCTTGAAGCAGACGTCATGGCAGCGGCAGGAGCATCATGAGACGCGTTGATTTCAGCAACAACCTGGCTGGCGATGAGAGCAAGATCGACCGTCTCGTCCGGGCGTTCGTGTTTGACCGCTTCGATGCGAGACAGCGACATGAGGTCCTCAACGAGCTGCTGCATGCGGCGGGCTTCCCGTTCGACGATACCTAGAAAACGCATGCGCGTTGCCGGATCGCCTCCAGCCTGAGGTTCCATCAGGGTCTCTACATAGCCAAGGATCGCCGCAAGCGGTGTTCTGAGTTCATGGCTCGCATTCGCAACAAAATCTGTGTGAGCACGTGAGATGTCGGATTGGGCGCTCAAATCATGGAGTTCGATCAGACGCCATTGACCATCAAGATCATGGACCGAAAGCATCCACACGCTTAAGGGCGATGACAGGCCTTCAATCGTAACCTTGCCGCTCTGCCGCCCTGCCAACAGCGAAACAGCAAGCGGATGCCGAATGGCTATTCGCACGTCCTGCCCGATGATGTGATCGCCCAGAAGGTCCATTGCCGGTGCGTTGGCCATGGCCACACGCTCTCCTGATACCAGCATCAGTGGAATGCCAATGTGCCTGATCAACAGGCGCACATCATCATCAAGTTCAAAGGCCTTTGCCATGCTGCGCGTCCATACTGTTTGCATGGCAGCGAAACCAGCCCCCTCCACTCGCCTCACTGATTTGCAGTCCGGGAAACTGAATAACCTTGACTATAATAAGTATAGTTATTATCAGCGTTGCATGAACGACAATATTGGCCAGGTTCTTTCGGATGTGTCCCGCCTTTTGCGGCGTGCATTTGATGAGCGCGCACATGGAATAGGGGTTACACGACCGCAATGGCAGGTTTTGACGATGCTCGCCCGTCATGAAGGAATCAATCAGGGCGGACTTGCCGAGCTGCTTGATGTCGAACCCATTACGCTGTGCAGGATGGTCGACCGCTTGCAGGAAGCGGGACTGGTCGAACGCAGGCCGGATCCCGGCGACCGTCGGGCATGGCTCCTGTTCCTGACTGGAAAGGCCGGTGGACTTCTGGATGAGCTCCGCCCGCTTGGCCTCGAACTTTTCGATGAGGCGATGAACGGCATCGACCCTGACGAACGTGCTGCGCTGGTCGACATGCTGGCGCGCATGCGCGGCAATCTCTCACGCCGCCCTGTTTCGGAGCTCGCGGCTCATGGCTGAGGCAGATGCCCAGATCGTCCTGGAGGATATCATCCCCATCGATGAACCGAAGAAGCGGCCGGTTTGGCGGCGCATTTTCGTTATGGTTTCGCTGCCCCTTCTGCTCATTGGCGGCGGTGTCACCTATTTCGTTCTGAATGACCATTATGTTAGCACCGACAATGCCTATGTCCAGCAAGACAAGGTGTCGATCAGCGCAGAAGTCGGTGGCAGAATCGTTGAAGTCGCCGTCAAGGCCAACCAGACAGTCAAGGCAGGCGATCTGCTGTTCCGCATTGATCCCGAGCCCTATCGCATCGCAGTTGCTCAGGCCGACGCGACCATTGCGGCAGCCCAGGTTCGGCGCGTCGGCATGGAAACGACATTCCAGATCAGCGGAAACGACATCGACAGTGCGCGCGAAGATGTCGATTTCTACGAGAAAGAATACCGCCGCCAGTCCGAATTGATGGAACGGGGGTTCACCACCAAGGCACGACTGCAGGCAGCAGAGCATGATCTGAGCGATGCACGCAGCAAGCTGGCCGATGCGCAAGGCGCCGCCTTGCGCGCGCGCGCGTCGCTTGCGTCCGGCTCCGCCGCGCCCGGACAGGACCCCGCCATTGTCGCCGGCAATGTTCAGCGCCAGAGGGCGCTTCTGGATCTGGCTCGGACGGAAGTTCGCGCGCCAATTGCGGGCAAGATCAGCCAGTCAGACCGGCTGCAACTGGGCCAGATGATGGTCATGGGATTGCCAGCCGTGACGATCGTGGCGAGCGACCGGCCCTGGATCGAAGCGAATTTCAAGGAAACAGACCTCAAGAACATGCGGATTGGCCAGCCGGCAGAAATCACTTTCGACGCCTATCCGGACGTAAAACTCAGGGGCCATGTAACAAGTATCGGTGCAGGCACGGGTTCCGAATTTTCGGTGCTGCCTGCGCAGAACGCGACAGGAAACTGGGTCAAGGTTACGCAACGCGTTCCGGTCCGCATTGCCTTTGACGAAAAGCCGCCGCGGACAATGATTGCTGGCCTGTCCACCCATGTGAGGGTCGACACGGGGCGCAATGGAAAACGCTAGTCTGCTGGATGACCGTCCAGCCCTTGAGTCCAAAAATCGAGGTCTCCTGACTTTTGGCGTCTTGCTGGCCATGGTTGTGTACATGCTCGACGCAACGATCGCCAATGTGGCGTTGCCGAACATGCAAGCGAGCCTGGGGGCAACATTTGATACCATTACGTGGGTTCTAACCAGCTACATCATTGCCTTGGCCGTCGCGACCCCCATCACTGGCTGGCTTTCTGACTGGATCGGTTCGCGAAGGCTCTTCCTGATTGCCGTGGGAGGGTTTGTCCTGTTTTCCATGGCCTGTGGCGCCTCGACAAACCTGGGTGAGATGGTGTTGTTCCGATTTCTTCAGGGCATGATGGGGGCCTTCATCGGTCCTCTGTCCCAAACCGCCATGTTGGATATCAACCCACCGTCGCGCCAGTCCAGATCAATGGCAGTCTGGGGGATGGGCATCATGATTGCTCCGATCATGGGGCCAATCATCGGCGGATGGCTGACGGAAAGCTACAACTGGCGTTGGGTCTTTTACGTAAACCTTCCCGTGGGACTGGTCTCATTTGTCCTGATCTGGCTGTTCCTGCCCAGTCGCCCACTTGCGCGCCGAAGTTTTGACTTGTTCGGATTCGCTGTGCTCGCGATCGCGCTTAGTTCCCTTCAGCTCATGCTCGACCGGGGGACGGACCAGGATTGGTTTGAATCTAGCGAAATCTGGATCGAAGCGATTGTCGCGGCTTCCGCAATCTGGGTGTTCATTGTTCATCTCTTCACAGGAAAGAACACCATCATCCATCTGGGCCTCATCAAGAACTCCAATATGGCGATGGCCCTACTCTTCCAGCTTATCATCGGTCTTATGATGATGTCCGTCATGGCATTGATGCCGCCATTGCTACAGCGGGTTTACGGATATGACGTGCTCGACACCGGCATACTTCTTGCCCCTCGCGGGATCGGCATCCTACTGGCGATGTTCATCGCATCCCGGCTGATAAACAAATTCGACCCGCGGTACATCATTGGCATGGGGCTCACCATCGCTTCCATTTCAATGTGGCAGATGACACGCTGGTCGCTCGTGATGGACAGCACTCCCATCGTTGTTTCAGGCATTGTGCAAGGGTTGGGCATGGGACTCTGCTTCATGCCAGTCAATGCAATTGCGTTCAACACTCTCCCAATGCAATTTCGCACAGAAGGCGCAAGCATACTGAACCTGTTTCGCAGTATCGGCGGCAGCGTGGGCATTTCGATTGTGACGGCAGTCCTCGGTATGAACGTTCAGATCAGCCATTCAGACCTGTCATCCCACGTCACCTCATCCAGCATGTCGGCAATCGATCCAGCGACCGCCGAACGTTTCGGGAGTGTCGGCGATACGGCGATGGCCATGCTCAATGCCGAAATCAACCGTCAGGCCCTGATGATTGCCTACCTCGATGACTTCAAGATGATCATGTATGTGCTGTTCTTTGCATTGCCCATCGTGCTCGCGATGAAGCCGCCCAAGTCCGGCAGCATGCCGCCACAACAAGCCGCGGCAGAAGCAGCCGCTCACTGAACTTCGGGCCGACACGCATCTCTTCAACCGGGTACGCCCCGAGCGGGTGAGACTTGATACATGCTGCGTGAGCGGGATCGCACTCCCGCCATCAAATCTCAGATCAGACGGAACATAATTCCATGTCTTCAGAATAGACTGTAACCTATTCTAAATCCCTCTTTTTTTATTTTT
>CAYSCC010000058.1:0-8148 GCA_964429375.1 uncultured Chakrabartia sp. | reverse complement strand
TCAACCGGCAAGGGAACGACATTGGTACGCAATACAGGTCTGCCCTCTTTCCGAATGGGCCTGAACAGGAAACAGAAGCACGCGCCGCGATCGGGCGAAACCAGCCCGATTGGCCCCAGCCCATCGTCACCACGATTGAACCCATGGCAGTCTGGTACCCGGCTGAGGACTACCATCAGGAATATTGGAATGGTGAAGGACAGCGCAATCCCTATTGCCTTGCCGTCATTCCGCCCAAGCTTGCCAAGCTGCGCAAGGGCTTTGCCGGGCAACTCAAAAAATAGCTGGCTGGCGGATCACCACATTCTTCTGCTCTTGCCAGTCACATGACGCCCAATAAACCATATTTGGTACTTGCAAGTGAGCAGATTGCGAATAAGCGGTCAAAGTCCGGTCGGAAATGGGGAAAACCAGCATGCATGAAGCTACCAAAAGGCAAGGACTTTTGGCCTGGCTGACTGGGCTTGACTGGTCGTTTGTTGCATTTGTCACGGCTCTTTGCGGTTTGGCCTTTGCCTATGGCGTGGCGACCATGGCGTTGAAGATCTTTCCCTACCAACTCTTCGTCAATGCGAAGTCCGCGTTCCAGGCACTGCAGCTCATGGAGGATGAGGACGCTGGCCTGGGCATGCTGGTCAACAAGGTCGATGCCAACGCGCGTCCGGCGCCGGTTGTCCGCACGTTTGATGAAGCTGCGGGCAAGGAGTTGTTGCTCGTCACTGGAGGCCCGGCCCAGGACGCAAAAAATTGCCCCCAATTTGGCTGCCTTGCATGGATCATCAATCGCAAGGGCGACGTGCTCTACAGTTGGCCACTCGATCTTCAGAAGCTGTTCGGAAACATAAAGGGCTTTACCGGAAAAACAGACGTCCGCAATTTCTATCCGGTCGGCCTGCAGCTTCAGGATGATGGCACACTGATCGCCAGTTTCCACGCCCGCAACGTCTTTCCCTATACCGTTGGGATTGCCCATATCGGACGAAAGGGCGAAATTCTCTGGGCACGTCTGGACAATAGCCATCATTGGTTCACGACCAATGAAAAGGGTGACATCTTTGCACCAAGCGAACAGGGCCTGAAAAGCCGATACATGGGCGCAAGCCGAATGGAAGTACGCTGCGAGTTTCCGATCTCGAACGAGGGTGTGCGGGTCTACCGGAAGGATGGCAGCGTCTCGAAAACAATCTCCGCCATCAACAGCCTTAAGCAAAGCGGATATCCAGGCCTTCTCTATGGCCTGCGTGACGATTGCGACCCCATCCACCTCAATTCGGTCGACATCGTGACGCCCAACATTGCCGCCAGACTGCCCGGGACCAGCGCCGGCGACTTCCTTGTTTCCATGCGGGAACCAAGCGCCGTTGCGATCCTTGACCAGAACGACGGCCACGTGAAAATGCTCGTTTCCGGACGAACCGCAGCACAACATAGCGCCCACTTCCTGCCTGACGGCAGCGTTGTTGCCTTTGACAATCTCGGCGGAGCCAGGGAGACTGGCGGAACCCGCATTGCCAGAATCAATATGGCAACAGGCAAGACGGACACCATCTTCCCAACCGCAGCGAGCAAGCCGCTGTTGCCCTTTTTCAGCGCGGATGGAGGCCATGTGACCGTGAGTCCGGATGGCAAGAGGCTGATGGTCTCAAGCAAGGACGAATCCCGCGATTTCGAGATCGAGGTCGCAACCGGCAAGCCCTTATGGTCGCGGACCCACGTCATGGACGTGGCGCCGTTTCGGCCAGACGGAGACAGGTCAAAGCCACTTGCGGGCTTCTTCAAGGCCTATGGCACCTATTATGTCACGCCTCGGCAGGCGGCTGCACTTGGCCTCAACTCGCTGCCGGACAGATAGGGCCAGTTGTGGGGATCGTCCGGTTTTGAAACGTCAGCCTTGCACCATATACCAAGGAAAACATGGACATGCGCCTGTCGATGTGGTGTAGTGCAGGTCACTCGTGGGAACGATCCGACATGACACACTCTGCAGTGGCAGGGTCAGTCTCACTTGCCCTCGGCAAGAGGTAGGACGCGTAACACAGTTGGCAGGGCTGCGAATTGGTTAGGGGATTTTGCATGTCTGATGTGTCTGCTCGCGCAGGATCTTATGCACTGGCTCTGGTGGCGATGCTCGCATTCTCGGAGCCCGCACTGGCATATGTTGGCCCGGGTGCAGGATTGACGGTGATTGGTTCGCTCATTGCGCTGGTCACAGCTGTTGTAGCGGGCATTTTCGGGTTTGTGTGGTATCCGTTGAAACGGCTCTTCAAACGCGGCAAGAAGCCGACATCCGGTGCAGACGACGAATGATTGGCGCCAGCCTCGCTGCAGGTTTTATTGTCTTGGGTTTTGCAGTGATCCTGTCCCGGCTGGGGCTGGTGAAGCTCGCCTCCGAAGTGGGCCAGTTGTCCCAAAGCAGTCTTGCTGTCCTGCGTGACCCACTGCTTGGCGATGATGCCAAGGAAGCTGCAATGCAGGCCAATGCCCGTGCCCTGTTTGGTAAGTTCATTCAGCTGACCTTGGGCCTTTTGGCATCGCTGCTTTTGCCCATCCTCCTGGTCTGGTGCGTTGCGCAGGCTGGGCTGGTCTCGTTTGAAGCGGTCATGGCCGTGTCCCTGACATGGCCTTTTCTTGTCGGCGGCCTTGCCGTCTTTGCCGCGATTGTGGTTCTGGACCGGCGCAAGTAGCGGAACTGTCGTTGGATTTCGAGAATTCATACTCACTGGCGGACCGGGTGCTTCACAGACTGGCGTTCGCTACGCGCCGACTGCAAATCGACTTTGCCGAAACTGAAGATCGTGGTCTCGCCGATATACCATTGCGGCCTCCGCTATTCGTTACCGTTCTCCCGCGCGCTGGAACGACACTGCTGCTCGAATGCATTGCCGGCCTGGACGAATTTGCGACCCATATCTACCGCGACATGCCGTTCGTGCTCGTCCCGCAATTCTGGAACCGGATTTCGAGAAGCTTCCAGACGCGTGAGCAGCGGACCGAACGTGCACATGGTGATGGCATGCTGGTCGGGACCGACAGCCCCGAGGCTTTTGAGGAAATGATCTGGCTGGCGTTTTACCCCAAGCGGTACGACGGGGATTCGATCAAGCCCTGGGCCGACACGGCCGCCCTTGCTGAACTCAAACCCTTCCTTGCCAACCATATGCGCAAGATTGTCGCATTGCGGCGACCTCACGGGAATGCGCGCTACGCGTCGAAAAACAACCTCAACATTGCCCGCATAGGTGCGCTGGGAAACGCCTTTCCGGATGCCAGCATCGTCGTGCCCTTTCGCGAGCCAATCCAACATGCGGCCTCTTTGTTGCGCCAGCACCGCAATTTCCTTGATATGCATGCACGCGATGATTTTGCGCGCCGCTATATGGCCGGCATCGGGCATTTTGATTTTGGCGCCAATCTGAAGCCGGTCAATTTCGATGGCTGGCTTCACCAGACCGAACACAGAGATCCGCTGACGCTCAATTTCTGGCTGGCCTATTGGTGCGCAACATACCGGCACATTCTGACGCAGCATGGCCAACGGGTCATCCTGCTGTCCTATGAGCAATTTTCCAGACGGCCTGAAGCCCAACTGAATTCTCTGGCCGACTGTCTCACGCTCAAGGCTCGGGACGCATTTGTCGCGAATGCCGCCAGGATCAAACCGGTCAAGAGCCACGACGTGAGCGCGCAGGGTGTGGATGACCGGCTCGCCACAGAAGCCGCAGCGTTGCTCGACGAACTGGAAGCGGCAGCGCTCCGGTGAGGATCACCACGCGCTCAGGCAGCAGCCCGCTTGAGCCGATCGTTGATGGCAATGCCAAGACCGGCTGAGGGGATCGGTGCGACAGCGATCTTTGCCCTGTCGCTGGCCTCTGCTTCATGCAGCGCGCTGAAAAGCCTTGCAGCGGCCTCGACCAGGTTACTGGCAATACTCAGGCTGGCATCGCCCCGAACAGAACCGAAACCGATCAGCCACTCGTCTGAACCTGCCGAAGTTGCATTGAGCCTCAGCGGTTTTGTCGGCGCATAATGGCTTGCAAGCTGCCCCGGCGCCTCTATTGCGCCGCCATCGCTGGCCGCAAGGCCAAGGTCGATCGGGCCAGGCCGAAGCAGCCTCAGGGCTCCGCGTTCATCAACGCCGACAATTGTTGATTCAAGTCCGTGGCTGGTCGGTCCGGCATCAATCACCATGGGGATGCGGCCGCCAAGGGACTTGAGGACATGCGCCGCACTGGTCGGGCTGATGCGTCCGCTTGCATTTGCCGATGGCGCTGCGAGCGGCTTGCCGCATGCCTTCAGCAAGGCCTGCATCGCCGGATGTGCCGGTGCCCGTACTGCGATCGTCGGCAAGCCCGCAGTTGCCAGGCTCGCAATCGCGCTATCAGGACGAAGCGGCAGGACAAGAGTGAGCGGCCCTGGCCAGTACCGCGCCGCAAGTTCGCGCGCTTTTTCATTGAAGACCGCTATTGTTTGTGCGGCTTCCAGATCCGGCACATGGACGATCAGCGGGTTGAAACCGGGCCGCCCCTTGGCGGCATAGATGCCGGCAACCGCCATGGCGTTGGTTGCATCAGCCGCAAGGCCGTACACGGTTTCGGTCGGCACGGCCACGCACAGCCCCTGAGCGATCAAGCTCGCCGCGGCCTCAATCGCGCCTGCGTCCAAAGGGTGCACCAGCGTTTTGTATGGTGGTCTTTCAGTCTCCACAAAGTGCCGCTAGAGCGCGGCATCAGATCACGCAAGCCAATGACAGGTTGAGACATGTCCTACGCACCGCCCATCACCGAACAGCGTTTTGTCCTCGATACGGTGACCGGCATTGCCGAACTGGCAGAACATGCTGCCTTTGCAGACGCCACACCGGATATGGTTGATGCAATCCTTGAGGGCGCGGGGGCCATCGCTGCAGGCGAATGGGCACCGCTCAACCGCGTTGGCGACACCAACAATCCGCAATGGGCTGATGGCAAGGTAACCATGCCGCCGGGGTTCAAGGCCGCCTACCAGGCCTATGTCGAAGGTGGCTGGGGAACGATCGACGGGCCGACAGGCTTTGGTGGACAGGGCTTGCCCCATGCGCTGGCCTTTGTTGTCCTTGAAGATCTGGGCACGGCGAACATGGGATTTACCCTGTGCCCCATCCTGACCTCCGGTGCGGTCGAAGCCTTGCTGGCCCATGGCAGCGATGAGCAGCGGGCGACCTATCTCCCGAAACTCATCACCGGGGAATGGACCGGCACCATGAACCTGACTGAACCTTCGGCAGGCTCCGATGTCGGCGCACTCAGGACCACCGCGACTCCCAATCCCGACGGCAGTTATGCGATCAAGGGCATAAAGATCTTCATCACATTCGGGGAACATGATCTGGCGGAGAACATCATTCACCTTGTGCTCGCCCGGACGCCGGGTGCGCCTGCCGGAACACGGGGCATTTCCCTGTTTCTGGTTCCCAAGATCCGCCCTGATGGAACCGAGAATGACCTGCGCTGCGTTTCGATAGAACACAAGCTTGGCATTCATGCCTCTCCCACGGCCGTGATGTCCTATGGTGACAATGATGCGTGCACGGGCCACCTGATCGGGCCGGAGATGGGCGGAATGCGGGCAATGTTCACGATGATGAACAATGCGCGGCTCAATGTCGGGCTGCAGGGCGTGCAGATTTCCGAACGCGCAACCCAGCAAGCCCTTGCCTATGCGACACAACGCATCCAGTCGGCCCGGGCCTCGGGCACCGGCAGCCAGCCTGTTGCAATCATCGAACATCCCGACGTGCGGCGCACGCTCCTGCGCATGAAGGCACTGACCCAGGGGGCGCGCGCATTGCTCTACTATGCGGCAGCACAGGTTGACCGGAACCACCTGGGACTTGAAGGAGCCAAGCAGCGCCTCGACCTGGTGACTCCCCTTGCCAAGGCTTGGGGCACCGATGTCGGCTGTGAGGTGTCTTCGCTTGGCATACAGATCCATGGAGGCATGGGCTTTATCGAGGAAACCGGCGCCGCCCAACATTATCGCGATGCCCGGATTGCGCCAATCTATGAAGGAACCAACGGCATTCAGGCCGCAGACCTTGTCGGCCGCAAACTGGCAGGAGACGGCGGTGCGGGCCTGCAGGCCCTGATCGCTGACATGCGCGCCGAAGCAAGCGATGCTGCACTGCTGGCGCTGATTTCTGAAGTCGAAGCCATAGGTCAGTGGATGCTCGGGGTCGACATCGATGATAGGCTTGCCGGTAGCGTCCCCTTTCTGACAATGACCTCCGTCGCAACGGCAGGCTGGCTGCTTGAACGACAAGCGCGCGTCGCCAGTGATCGCCTTGCATCCGGGCAAGGCGATCCGGCGTTCCTCAAGGCCAAGCAAGCCTGTGTCGCATTCTTCCTTGCCCATATCGTGCCAGAGGCCTTGGGTCTTGCCGCATCTGCAAGGGCCGGCGCCGGATTGCTGTATGGGTTGAGCGCAGACGAGCTGGCGGCCTGACGCCGCGGATTCCGCCGCATATCAAATTCCGGAATGTCCGCGCCCGCGACTGAACACCAAATGGCTCCCGCGCAATAAAATTGCTTGAGGGTTGCGGATTCGCCGCTACTCTTGGCCGTCATGACGCCGGACAACCGGCACGTAAAAACAAAAAGGGGAGCGCAAGGCGCCATGACGAATAGTATCAACGAAGCTCCTGTTGAACCCGGCGCAGCGCCGATGAACGTGGCTGCGCTGTCTCCTGCGGCGGCTGGCGGCTGGTTCGGCCACCCACGCCAGTTGAAGCGGCTCTTCACAACCGAAATGTGGGAGCGCTTCGGCTATTACGGAATGCGGGCGATCCTGACGCTCTACCTCGCCAACCATTTCCTCTTCAGCGATACGACCACGGCCGGACTTTATGGCGGGTTCACGGCGCTGGTCTATCTTACTCCACTTGTCGGCGGGCTCATCGCAGACAATTACCTCGGGTCCAAGCGATCAGTAAAATTCGGCGCCATCCTGATGTCGATCGGCTATTTCGTGCTGTGCTTCAGCGGCGTTGGCGACTCTGCCAAGCCTTATGCCACGATCGACGGGCAGAAGTATGAAATCAGCATCAGCGGCAAGGGCGCGGAGGCAGTCAAGTCCGTGACGGTCAATGGCCAGTCGCTGGTCATCCGGGGCAATGAGGACAAGACGGTTTCGCTGCTGGCGGCGGATGGCAGCGAAGCGCGCAAATTTGAAGAAGGCACGTTCAAATCGGATGGGGAGCGTTCGCCCTTCTTCGTTCTGATGCTGTTGCTCGGGCTATCGACCGTCACGATTGGCAATGGCTTTTTCAAGCCGAACATCTCGACGATCGTGGGTTCGCTTTACGCCGATGGTGACAGGCGACGAGATGCCGGTTTCACAATCTTCTACATGGGCATCAATCTCGGTTCGCTGATCTCGCAGTTCTTCTGCCCTATCCTTGCAGAGTCGGTCGGATTCTGGGCAGGTTTCGGGCTGGCGGCGATTGGCATGGCCTGTTCCTGGCTGCTCTTCCAGTTCGACGGCGGCAGGCTTGAGGGCTATGGCGAGCGCCCGGCCTCTGCCGATTCCTCGAAGGACTGGTACATTTATGGCGGCGCACTCGCCACGATCCCCGTCTTCTGGTTCCTCTTTTCCAACCTCATGAACTATGTGAAGCCCGAAGCCGGTACAGGCATCGTCGGCTATGTGCTGAGCCTGCCGATCATGGGCAAGGCGCTGTTCCTCACATTCCTTTTCGGAGTTCCGCTGATCCTCATCTGGTCATGGTTCAAGGGGAGCCGCAAGGAATTCGAGATGATGGTGGCCGCGATGGTGCTGATCATCTTCAATGTGGTTTTCTGGACGCTGTTCGAACAGGCCGGTTCTTCACTGACGCTTTTTGCAGAACGCAACACCGTGCTTGAGATCGGATGGACGGCACCGCTGTTCGCAATGTTCCGCGAGACGGCTGCCAGCTATTACCTCGTCGCTGCGGGCCTTGCCTTCGGGCTTGCATGGCTGGCTTGGTGGTTCTTTGCGAATGGCGAGGAGCCGGGAACGAGGCGCACCATGGGGATCGGGTTCGGCATCGTCGGGCTTCTTTCCTTTCTGGGTCTCGCCTCTATCAAGTCCAGCCTGATCGAGCAGCCCGTCTATCTGATGCCGGCGGGGCAG
>CAYSCC010000057.1:0-8151 GCA_964429375.1 uncultured Chakrabartia sp. | reverse complement strand
CGTGCATGGCCCGCGCGGGGTGGGTCTCGGGAATGTTGAGCGCTGTGAAGTTGTGCCAGTCGTCCTCGATTTCCGGGCCTGTTGCCACGGCAAATCCCATGTCGGCAAAAACCTCTGCAAGCTCATCCATCACCTGTGAGACAGGATGGATGGATCCGTGCGGCCTGTCCGGCGCAGGCAGGCTCATGTCGAGCCGCTCGGATGCAAGGCGGGCGTTGAGAAGCGCAGACTCGAGCCCTGCCTTTCTGGTGGACAGCGCCGTTGATACCGCTTCGCGCAATCCGTTGATCAAAGGGCCCTTCACCTGCCGGTCCTCGGGAGACATGGCGCCCAGGGTCTTGAGGAGGGCGGATACACTGCCCTGCTTGCCCAAGGCAGCGATGCGGACCGCTTCGAGTGCTTCGAGCGTATCGGCTGCCGCAATCGCCGCCAATGTTTCGGATTCGAGTTGTGCCAGATCAGTCATGATGTTCGCCCAATAAGCAAATGGGCGCGAACGGCAATGCCGCCCACGCCCATGTGCGCATTTACGAAAGGGAAGCGGTTAAGCTGCCTGCGGCAGCGCTGCCTTCGCTTGCGCAATGATGGTGCTAAAAACTGCGCCCTCATGCATGGCAATATCGGCCAGGACCTTGCGATCCAGTTCGATGCCCGCAAGCTTCAGCCCGTGCATGAATTCGCTGTAGGTCAGGCCTTCCATGCGGACAGCAGCATTGATGCGCTGGATCCACAGGCCGCGGAACGTCCGCTTCTTGGCCTTGCGATCGCGATAGGCGTACTGACCGGCCTTTTCCACTGCCTGGCGGGCAATGCGAATCGTGTTCTTGCGGCGGCCGTAATAGCCTTTCGCCTGTTCAAGGATGTTCTTGTGCTTGGCACGGGTGGTCGTGCCGCGTTTGATGCGCGCCATGTGTCCGGCCTCCTTACTTCAGGCCGTATGGCGCCCAGGCCTTGACCGTTGCCGTATCGGCATCGGAAAGCACAGAGGTGCCGCGATTCTGGCGGATATACTTGCCATTGTGGCTGATGAGCCGATGACGCTTGCCGGCAACGCCGTGCTTCAGCTTGCCGGTCGCGGTCACGGTGAAGCGCTTCTTCACCCCGCTCTTGGTCTTCAGTTTGGGCATTTTCGTCCTTTCAAGATTCGACGATTCGCATCCCCCGTGGCAGCCCTTTCAGCCAGGCGGATCGCAGTGCAATCGTGCGGAAGTGGGCGCCCCTAGCCGGAGTCCGGCCGGAATGCAAGCGTTTGGCGGCCTTCCTCGATCGTCAGCCCTTCGGCGCTGCCCTCTGCAATGAGTTTCATCAAGGACTTGAAAACGGCGCTCAGCAATGGCCGCTCCATCGCGAAATATCGGGTCGGCGCCATGCCAATGAAATGCTTGAAATCACGGATCATATGGCTCTGGTCGGTATATTGCGGATCGAGGAAGTGCGGCCATTCCCCGACAGACATGCCTTGCATGGAATGCAGCATGCGTAGAAACCTCTCTCGTCGCATCAGCCTTTTCGGGGAAAAGCCGAAATGCTGGCGCGTCAGCCGGGCCAGCTGCGGCTGGGAAAGGCCGCTTCGGGACGCAAGGTCTGCCACTGTCGCGCAGCTCGGATCGGCAATCGCACGCGACACTGCTTCAATCCGTTCCGAAACCGGCCCCTTTCGGGATTGGGCAAGGCGCTCCAGGAAAAAGGCGTCGGCGGCCGCGACACGTTGCTCAAGGCTGCCAGCGGCCCTCACCGACTCGAACAGCCGTTCGCCTTCGGCGCCCAGGATGTCGGAAAGCGGCCGGATGGCATTGGCATAGCGACTGGCCCGTGCATCGAGCAGCCGGTGCCATCCCATCGGGAAGACCGGGATGCAGAAGACCATGCCGGCGCTGCCGCGCACCCACTGGACGTGACTGGCAACCCCGTGGACAATGGCATGGTCCTGAAGAGGGGTTAGGTGCGTACGCGACGGGCCGAACGCCCATTCGCCACCCAATACAAGGCGGATATTGGTCCATTCCGGCCTCAGCAGATCCTCGACAACCCCGCCCCCCTCAACGGAGACGTCCCAATAGGCCGGTATGAAGGGGCGGAGCAGTTCTGCGGGTTGAGCGAATGTGACCGAAGCTTCAGCCATGCTCGCAAGACCTTGGACGAGTCATCTCCGTTCCCTGCGGAATTTTTGGTGGAACAGCAAGCCCGTTCCGCCACGAGGCCCCCAAGGGTCATGCGCTTTATGCTCCACAATCGCGACGGGGGCGTCTATTGGACCTGCCATGCTCGCATCGATCTTTGGCCTGTCCGGGCCAGTGCTCACGGCCGACGAACAGGCCTTTTTCAGGGATTGTGACCCCGCGGGGTATATCCTGTTCAAGCGCAACATCGTGTCGCGGGACCAGGTCCGCGTCCTGACGGACTCGCTGCGGACCCTTCATGGACGGGATGACGTGGCGATCCTGATCGATCAGGAAGGCGGGCGCGTGGCGCGCATGCAGCCCCCGGAATGGCCTGCCTTTCCTGCCGGGGAAGCGTTTGACCGGCTCTATGGCCGCGCCCCGATGTCAGCGATTGAAGCGGCCCGGGTCAATGCAAAGGCCATTGCCCTTTCGCTTCATGAAGTGGGCATTACCGTGGATTGCCTGCCGCTGCTTGATGTGCGCGTGCCGGAAACACACCCCGCGATCGGGGATCGTGCGCTTGGGTCCGAACCGATGCAGGTTGCCGCCCTTGGTCGCGCGGTGATCGAAGGGCTGCGCGCCGGCGGTGTGGTTGGCGTGGTCAAGCATATGCCCGGCCAGGGGCGGGCGATTGTCGACAGTCACCATGCCCTGCCGGTCGTGACCGCCAGTGACAGCGAACTCGCGATTGACCTCGCACCGTTTCAGCGACTTGCCGATGCGCCCATGGGCATGACTGGCCATGTGATCTTTGAAGCCTGGGATGCCGATCGCTGCGCCACGCTTTCTCCCGTCGTGATCGGAGACATTATTCGCAGGCGCATTGGGTTTGAAGGCTTTCTGATGAGTGATGATCTCGACATGAAGGCACTGGACGGCGCGATTGGCGACCTTGCTGCACGCTGTGTCGCTGCCGGTTGTGATGTTGCGCTCAATTGCTGGGGTCGCATGGATGAAATGGTGGCGATCGCAAACGGTGTCGGGCCGCTCTCCGCACTGGCGGAGCAGAGGCTTGCGCGCGCAATGGGGTCGATAGGGCCGGCGCCCGACGTTTCGGAAATGCCAGAGCTCCTTGCCAAGCGCGATGCCTTGTTGCAGCTTGCGGCCTGAATGGAACGGCAGCTTGTCATCGATGACTTTGTGGCACACGCAGACGGTGAACCGTTCCTGCTTGAGCTTGGCAGTTGGGAAGGGCCCTTGGACCTCCTGCTTGCGCTGGCGCGGGCGCAGAAGGTTGACCTCAGGGAAATTTCCATCCTTGCGCTTGTGGAGCAGTATCTGAGCTTCATTGCCAATGCGAAGGCCCTGAAGCTTGAAATCGCCGCAGACTATCTCGTGATGGCTGCCTGGCTCGCCTATCTCAAATCCTGTTTGCTCCTTCCGCGAGAGCCGCATGTCGATCCAAGCCCGGAAGAGCTCGCCCTGCGCCTCCAGCTCAGGCTCGAACGATTGAACGCAATGCGCGAGGCGGGCGCGCGGCTGATGGGCCGGGACCGGCTGGGACGCGACGTGTTCGCAAGGGGGCACCCCGATGGGCTGCGCATTGTCCGCAAGGCGAAATGGGATACGCGCATATTTGACCTGATTCAGGCCTATGGTCATGTGAAGGCCCGGGCCATGCCCGCATTCCATGTTGTGGCGCGCCGCCATGTCATGACTCTTGAGGATGCGATCGAGCGCGTGGCCAGGCTGGTGGGCAGCGCGATCGACTGGATGGACATCGAACGCTTCCTTCCGGAAACCGACGATCCGGCGTTTCGTCGTTCTGCCCTTGCGTCAAGCTTTGTTGCGACCCTCGAACTGGCGCGGCAGGGCAGGCTTGAACTGGCGCAGGACGAAGCATTTGCCCCGCTGATGGTGAGGGCTGCATGATCGATCCGGCAGATGATCTGACCCGCGCAGTCGAAGCCACGCTGTTTGCAGCCAGCGAGCCGATGTCGGTAAACGAGATCGCGGCCTATGTGGGCGTGGATGCCGATGTCCGGTCTGCACTGGTCGACCTTGGGGCGCGATATGAAGGACGTGGTGTCAATCTTGTCGAACGGGGCGGGCGCTGGTTGTTCCAGACCGCACCTGATCTTGCCCATATCCTGCGGCGGGAACGGGAGGAATCCCGCAAGCTTTCCCGCGCGGGGATCGAGACGCTGGCAATCATTGCCTATCATGAACCGGTCAGCCGCGCCGAAATCGAAGCCATTCGCGGGGTTCAGATTTCAAAGGGCACGCTCGACGTGCTCATGGAAGCGGGCTGGGTGCGGCCGGCCGGGCGCAGGGATGTTCCGGGGCGCCCGCTGACATATGCGACGACACCGGGCTTCCTGGCGCATTTCGGACTGGAAAGCCGTCGGGACCTGCCGGGTATCGACGATCTGAAGGCTGCGGGCCTGCTTGACCCGGTGGATCTTGCATTCGATGCGCTCGAAATTCAGGGCCGTGACGCAGAGCAACTGGAATCTGTCGACGAGAGCGACTAAATAGCTGCTTATGCATCCAATGCCGGAAGGTTCCGGTAACACCCATGCGCGCCAGCCATGGCCGCACAAGGAGAATAATCATGGGACTTAGTCTTCCGCATATCCTGTTGCTGGCACTTGTTGTGCTGCTGCTGTTCGGTGGTGGCCGCGTGTCTGGCCTGATGGGTGATGTCGCAAAAGGCATCAAGAGCTTCAAAAAGGGCCTCGCCGATGACGATGAACCCCAGAAGCCGGTGTCCAAGATCGAAGCGCAGCCAGCGCCTACCGTGATCGAGGCGGAAAAACAGACCGACAAGCAGTCCTGAGCCAGAGACCATGTTCGATGTCGCGCCCACCGAACTGCTGCTGGTGGCCATTGTCGCGCTTGTCGTGATTGGCCCCAAGGATCTGCCGCGTGTGCTGCGGACGATCGGGCAATGGGTTGGCAAGGCGCGTCGCGTGGCGGCCCAGTTCCGTTCCGGTTTCGATGAGATGATCCGCGAAAGCGAACTTGCCGAAATGGAAAAGAAGTGGGCGGAGGAAAATGCCCGCATCATGGCCGAACATCCTGCAATCGCTCCGCCGGACCCGGATCCAGTGGCGCCGGAATCGGCCGCCCGGGGCGCCACCCCTTGAAGGACATTGATGACACGAAGGCACCGCTCCTCGATCACCTGATCGAGCTGCGCAGGCGGCTGCTCTGGAGCGTTGCCGCATTGGGCGCGGCCTTTGTCGGCTGCCTCTATGTGGCCCGGCCCATATTTGCGTTTCTCGTTCAGCCGCTCCTGCGCGCGGGGCAGGGGAAGATCATCTACACGGACATTTTCGAAGCCTTTTTCGTTGAGCTGAAGGTCGCGTTTTTCGCGGCGATCATGATTGCCTTTCCGGTCATGGCCACGCAGGTCTGGCGATTTATTGCTCCGGGCCTGTATGCGCGGGAGAAGCAGGCGTTCCTGCCCTTCCTGATCATGACGCCGATCCTGTTCACGGCCGGCGCTGCCATGGCCTATTATGTCGCGATGCCGATCGCCCTGACCTATCTGCTCGGCTATAGCGGGGATGTGGGTGGCATCCAGCAGGAAGCGCTTCCCGGTGTCGGCAACTATCTGAGTTTCGTGACAAAATTCATTTTCGGTTTTGGCGTTGCCTTTCTCCTGCCGGTGGTTCTCATGCTGCTTGAACGGGCTGGGCTCGTGACGAGGGATCAGTTGAAGCGGGGGCGCCGCTACGCCATTGTGGCTATTGTCGCCGTCGCGGCCGTGCTGACCCCGCCCGACATCCTGTCGCAGATCCTGCTCGCGGTGCCGTTGTATCTGCTCTATGAATTTGCCTTGGTGGCCATCTGGTTCACGCAGCGCCGGCGCCGGTCCGAAGCGGCGGAAGCCCCCGCTGAATGACGCGCACAGCGCTCAGTGGAGCGCTGTCGCGGGCGGAATTGCATTCCCCGTTCCTGCGCAAGCTGATCGCTCTTCACCCTGATCTTGTGGATCGGCTTGCCGCCGGGGACATGGATGGCGCCTTGCTGTCTGCCAAATGCGTCGACCCCGACTTGCCGGTTCCGGCAGCCCTGCGCATAGCCAAGGCGCGCCTGGCGCTTGCGTTGGCAATCGGCGATCTTGGCGAGGTGCTGTCGCTGGACGCGGTTGTGGGCGAACTTTCCGCCTTTGCCGACCTGGCCTTGGATCACGCCATCCGCGAAGCGATAGAAGCACTCACGCCTGGTGCCGATCCTTGCGGCTTTTCTGCCATTGCTTTGGGAAAGCACGGCAGCAGGGAACTCAACTACAGTTCGGATATTGACCCGATCCTGATCTTTGACCCCGGGACCTTGCCGCGGCGCCAGAAGGACGAGCCGGTTGAGGCTGCGGTCCGGATTGCGACGCGGGTGATGCAGACCATGCAGGCCCGTGATGGAAACGGCTATGTCTTCCGGGTTGATCTGCGCCTGCGGCCAAACCCGGAAGTCACCACCATTGCCTTGCCTGCGGATGCGGCGATCTCCTACTATGAATCAAGCGCGCGGGCCTGGGAGCGGGCGGCCTTCATACGGGCCCGGGCATGCGCGGGGGATCATGTCCTGGGGCAGGGATTTCTTGACGCCATAAGGCCATTTGTGTGGCGGCGTGGGCTGGATTTCGGGGCGATCAAAGAGATTCGGGGCATGTCTCGCCGAATCCGAGATCATTATGCGGGCGGGCAGGCCTTTGGCCCCGGCTTTGATCTCAAGCGAGGGCGTGGCGGCATTCGCGAATGCGAATTCTTTGCCCAGATCCACCAGCTGATCCATGGTGGCCGGGATCCATCGTTGAGAGCGCCGGCGACAGCAGATGCGCTGAAGGCTCTGGAACACGCAGGGCATCTGGATCAGGACGATGCAACCACATTGATCGGGGCCTACAGGCTTTACCGCACCATCGAACATCGCCTGCAGATGGTTGATGACCAGCAGACCCATGCCCTGCCCCGGAATGCCGATGCGCTGGATGGCGTTGCCCGGCTGCACGGCCTCGATACGGGCGCAGATCTGCTTGCCCTTCTGGCCCCGCATGTAGACGCTGTCGGCCGACTGTATGATGCCCTTGATGCGGGCCGGCCGGACGCGCTGCCCGGCGACTCGGACTCGCTGTTCGCGCTGCTCTCCTCATTGGGATTCGAAGATCCGCAAACTGTTGGCCAGCGCATTGCCGGGTGGCGCAGCGGCCAGGCACGCTGCCTGCGAAGCGCCGCCGCTCAGGATGCACTGGAAGCGGTGCTTCCCAAGCTCGTCCTCTCGCTGGGCCAGTCTCCTGATCCGGTGTCAGCCATCAATCGGCTGGATGGCCTGATTGACCGTTTGCCGAGCGCGATCAACCTGTTTCGGCTGCTCGAGGCGCGTCCCCAGCTCCTCCGTGTCCTGACGGACATCTTGTGCACGGCCCCGACGCTGGCTGCAGATCTTTCGCGCAGGGCCAGTCTGCTGGACGGGCTGATCGACGCGTCAGCCTTTGATGCGCCGCCAGGGGTGACGGCCCTTGCGGAACGCCTCCGGATCGAGGGTGTGGAGGCCGGCCTCGAAGAACGACTGGATCGCGTCCGCCAGCTTGTTGGTGAACTCAGATTTGCGTTGGGCGTGCAAATCGTGGTCGGGGCGAGCGACCCCATCACCGTCGCCAGCGGCTATGCGCGGGTGGCCGAAGCCGCGATCCGGGTGGTTGGTGAGGCTGTCACGGCGGAATTTGAGGCTGTGCATGGAAAGGTTCCCGGATCGGAGCTTGTGATCCTCGCGCTTGGGCGGATGGGTGGAGGGGAACTGACTCACGCATCGGATCTGGACCTTGTCTTCCTCTTCACGGGTGATTTCGCGGCGGAATCGGCCGGGCCGAAACCGCTGGGCGCGACGCAATATTTCAACCGGCTTGCCCAGCGCGTCACTGCGGGTCTGTCTGTCGCGACGGCTGCTGGGGCGCTATATGATGTGGACACGCGCCTTCGGCCGTCGGGAGCGCAAGGCCCCCTTGCAGTCTCGCTGGACAGTTTTGCCCGCTACCAGCGCGAAG
>CAYSCC010000056.1:0-8253 GCA_964429375.1 uncultured Chakrabartia sp. | reverse complement strand
TCGTGATTGCCGGATCCACCTCGGCAGGCGGCTGCATGGACCTTTATGCTGAGCTGGTCCGCAACAACATGGTCGATGGCGTCGTGGCGACTGGTGCCACCATTGTTGACATGGATTTCTTCGAAGGCCTTGGCCACAAGCATTATCAGGCCCTGGAAGTGCCAGACGATGATACACTCCGGTCGCTCTATATCGATCGCATCTATGACACCTATATTGACGAAGAGCAGCTTCAGGATTGCGACTTCACAATCAACAAGATCGCTGAGAGCATTGAGCCCAAGGCCTATTCAAGCCGCGCATTCATCCGCGAAATGGGGCGATACCTTTCCGAACACGGCAAAAAGGAAAACAGTCTCGTCAAGCTGGCTTATGAGCACGACGTGCCGATCTTCTGCCCCGCTTTTGTCGACAGTTCAGCGGGCTTCGGATTGGTCAAGCATCAGGTAGACCGCGCCAAGGCTGGAAAACCCTACATGATGATCGACGCTGTCGCCGATTTCCGTGAACTGACCGATATCAAGATCAAGGCCGGGACCACGGGCCTTCTGATGATCGGGGGTGGCGTTCCCAAGAACTTCATTCAGGATACTGTCGTTTGCGCCGAAATTCTGGGCCATGAGGATGTGGAAGTGCACAAATATGCGGTCCAGATTACCGTGGCTGACGTTCGCGACGGGGCCTGTTCGTCTTCGACGCTGCAAGAGGCCGCGAGCTGGGGCAAGGTGAACACCGGCATCGAACAGATGGTCTTTGCCGAAGCGGGTTCGGTCATGCCGCTTCTTGCGTCTGATGCCTATCACCGGGGGGCATGGAAAACCCGGGCCAAGCGCAGGTGGGGCGCAATTTTCGATTAGGGTTAAGCCTTTTTTGACAATGCGACAGTTCTGAGGCAGCTTCTCCTTATTCAAAAAAGAAAGGGGAGATGCTCTTGGAAAACACTATTCTCGCACCAGCAGCCATCCTTGTCCTCTGGTCACTGGTCATGCTTGGCTGGATGGCGCTGACGCGCTTTCCTGCAATCGCAAAATCGGGACTAGACCTGAAGTCTTTGGCGCCTGGCGGCCGGGGCCAGGATCTGGAGTCTGTCCTTCCGCCGAGCGTGAACTGGAAATCGCACAACTACACGAACCTGATGGAACAGCCGACGATTTTCTACGCGGCAGTCCTTATCCTCGCTCTTTCGGGAGCCGGGGGCGGCACGAACACGACTTTGGCATGGGCCTACACCGGGATCAGGATCGTTCACAGCATCTGGCAAGCGACCGTGAACAAGGTGATGCCTGTTCGATTTGGCCTGTTTTGTCTGGCAACCGGATGTTTGCTTGTTCTTTCAGTCAACGCAGTTCGCGTCACTTTGGGGGTCTGACACATGAAAAGCGAAATTCTTCAACCAATTGTCGCGCTCGCTGCATGGACAATGCTTATGTGGCTATGGATGTATGCCACGCGCATACCGGCCATGGGCAAGGTCAAGGAATTGGACACCGGCAACATGGTCGGCGGGACAGGCGCGAAGCTCGACGGCGTCCTTCCGGAAAAGGTGCAGTGGATTGCGCATAATTACAATCACTTGCACGAGGCTCCAACCGTCTTTTATGCGGTCGCGCTGACATTGGCCGTGGCCGGTGCAGGTGACGGCCCTGCCGCCCAGATTGCCTGGATTTACGTGGGCCTGCGTATTCTTCACAGCCTTATCCAGGCCCTGTGGAATCGCGTGATCGTTCGTTTCTTGGTGTTCGTTTTGTCCAGCCTGACCCTTGTGTGCCTGATCTACAAGGCCGCCATGGCCGTCTGTTCCGGCTAACGAAGGAATGTTGCGGCCAGTTCCACATGGGTTGACCATCGGAACTGGCCAACCGGCGTGATTTCCGTCAGCTGGTAGCCTGACTCCGTCAGGAGTTTTGCGTCCCGGGCGAATGTTGACGGGTTACACGACACATAAGCGATGCAACGCACCTTTGATCGCGCGAGCTGTTCGACCTGCTCCCTTGCTCCGGCGCGCGGTGGATCAATGATCACCGCATCGAAGCGGCCAAGCTCATCCTGGGATAACGGGCGCCGAAAAAGATCGCGATGCTCGCATGAAAGTGCCGTCCCTGCCCTCCGTGCGGCGGCCTGCAGTGCAAGGACAATATCCCGCGCTCCTTCAATTGCATGGACGACGCCTTCGATTGCCAATGCAAATGTTCCAAGGCCGCTGAAAAGATCCACCACGGAGGTATGACTTTTGACGGCATCGCGGACGGCCGCGACCAGCGCCGCTTCACCTTGCGGGGTTGCTTGGAGAAAGGCGCCTTCTGGAAAGCCAACAGGAACCAATCCCATCGTCACCGTCACCGGCGCGGGTTCCCAGCGGGCGGCAGGTCCGAGGCCCTCATCGACAGAAAGCCGGGCAAGCCCCTCATTCCCAGCAAAATCGGTCAAAGCCTCTGCTGCAGCCAACCCAACCACTTCAAATCCTGAAAGCAGAACATCAGTTCCCTGATCAGTCCGGGACATGTGAACATGTCCACGCGCTCGTTCGGGCATGATGCGGCCAAGCAGCCTGCGCAGGGCCGGAATGAGGGTTTCGAGAGCTGGATCAAGAACGGGGCAGCTGCGCAAGTCAGCGATCTTGTGGCTCGATCCTTCATTGAAGCCCAAAAGGACCTGCCGACCCTTGCGTTCTGTGGTCAGAGATGCCCGCCGGCGTGTCCCGGGAGGCGAAACATGGGCCTCCGCAAACGCGTCGAATGCGATGCCGTGGGCCGCGAGCGCCGAGCGGATTCGGGAACGCAAGAAGTCTGCGTAGGCCACATCATCGACATGCTGCAGTTGGCATCCGCCACATGTGCCGAAATGTGGACAGCATGGGTCCCTATGGTGTGGCCCCCGCAGGATGGACCCATCATCCCGGATGGTATCACCCGGTGCCGTCGACGCATGGAAACTGCCATCGTCTGCGACACCATCTCCGCGTGCGGCAAGGCCAATGATCTGTTTCACGGCAATTGCTTCACAGACAGGCCGCCATAGCGGCCGGGATATGCCGGGGCAGATCATCGGCGATCAGCGCGGGGCCTGCAATGCGTGCCGCTTCGGCGTGGAGCCAGACTGCGGCAGCGGCAGCCTCGCCGGGTTCGCGCCCGTTTGCGACGAACGCTGCAATCATGCCTGCCAGAACGTCTCCCGTTCCGGCACTCGCAAGCCAACCGGTGCTCGCTTGTGCAACCCATGCACGGCCATCCGGACAGGCGACCACTGTATCGGCCCCTTTGAGAACGATAATGGCCCCACTGGCCAATGCCGCCTGCCGCGCACTTGCGATCTTGCTTTCGCGCATTTTCCCAAACAACGCAGCAAACTCTCCGGCATGTGGCGTCATGACGGCAGCCGGGCTGCGCCTTGTCAAAGAAGGAAAATCCTGAGGATTCAGGGCCATGAGCGCATCGGCATCAAGAACCAGCGGCAGGTTGGTTGCCAATGCCCGCTCAACGTGCTGCCTGGCTTTGGTATCGCGTCCCAGCCCCGGCCCAACAAGGAGGGCACCGACACGTCGATCCTCAAGGATCGATGCCAGTGGCTTCAGAACAACAGCATTTGGGAGCCTTACACCGTCCCCGCCTGACAGTTGGACATAGCCGGCTATTCGAGCAGCAGCGGCAGCGCTGAGAGCTGCAGCCCCGGGCATCCCCCCTCCGATGATGCCAACAAGCCCTCTCTTGTACTTGTTGCTTTCCGGGCCCGGCACAGACAGTCTAGGGCGGGTCAGGAGCGCAAGGGCGCTTGTGGCCTTCACCCCAATATCAGCGATCCGGACAATGCCGCACAGGGCAGCGGCGGGCTGCAAGACATGGGCAAGCTTGAGTGCCCCCAATGCAAGCGTGAGGTTTGCGGGCACGCCGCCAAGGCAGGCTCCATCATCGCAACCCACACCGCTTGGAACATCAACTGCAATCGTGAATGGCGCTGCATGGGTCAATCGGTCGAGAGACAGTTGAATGGGATCGGCAAGAGGGCGCTTGAGGCCCGTACCAAAGAGAGCATCGACAAGGACGGGGGCGCTTTCAGCCTCTTCCAGGCCTTCAATCGACCCTTGCCAGTCCTTGCGCGCGGCGGCCGCGGCTGCGGTGCCGGGCTCTCCCCAAGCCGCAACGCGCACATCAACGCCTTTTCCGGCCAGATACCGCGCTGCGACATAGCCATCGCCTCCATTGTTGCCGGGCCCGCACAGGATCAGGGTCGGACGACCTCCGCCAAAGCGCCAGGCAGCCTCAGCCACGGCTCTGCCGGCCCTGTCCATCAGGGTCTCAACTGTTTCACCCAGCGCCATTGCCTCATTTTCCGCCGCCAACATTTCGGCAGCAGTCAATATGGGGACAGGCGTGTCAGATATCCGCATAGACGTGCGTTTCGGCCGCACCGCCAGGATGGGTCACAGCGCCCTTGTAGGCCGGGCCGACATTTTGGGCGTAACGCCAGAGTGCCCCGGACTGATAGTCGTTTGCACGCGGCTGCCATTTGGCTTTGCGTGCCGCAAGCACATCATCCGGAACATTCAGATCGATTGTGCCAGCGACGGCATCGATGGCAATTTCGTCTCCATCTTCAATCAAGGCGATCGGTCCGCCTTCTGCAGCTTCGGGCCCAACATGACCGATACAGAAACCGCGCGTTGCACCAGAGAAACGGCCGTCCGTGATCAACGCCACCTTTTCGCCCATGCCCAATCCATACAGGGCCGCCGTGGTCGACAGCATTTCGCGCATGCCCGGGCCACCCTTTGGCCCCTCGTAACGGATGACAACCACGGATCCTTCCGCAATCCTGCGGGCCTCGACTGCCGCAAAAGCATCTTCCTCGCAGTCAAAAACCTGCGCTGGTCCGGTAAACTGAAGCCTGTGCATCCCTGCAACTTTCACAATGGCCCCGTCAGGCGCAAGCGAGCCACGCAGCCCGACCACACCCCCCGTTGGCGACAATGGGGCTGTTGCCGGATGGATGACCTTCTGATCGGGGTTCCAGGTGATCTCTTCGATGTTTTCTCCAATCGTCCGCCCCGTCACCGTCATGCAATCACCATGGAGCAGGCCTTCGGCCAGCAGCGATTTCATCAACATGTAGACGCCGCCCGCTTCATACATATCCTTGGCGACATAGTTACCGCCCGGTTTCAGATCGGCCATATAGGGCGTTGTCTTGAAAATCTCCGCAACGTCGAACAGGTCAAACTCAATCCCAGCCTCATGTGCCATGGCCGGCAAATGCAATGCGCCATTGGTCGATCCGCCAGTTGCGGCAACGACACGAGCAGCATTCTCGAACGCTTCGCGCGTGCAGATATCCCGCGGACGAAGGTTGCGGTGCAGCAGTTCCATCACCTGGACGCCGGCGGCATGGGCAATCTGATCGCGCGTCGAATAAGGCGCAGGGGCCATGTTCGAATTTGGCAGCGAGAGCCCAATGGCTTCTGCGACACAGGCCATGGTATTGGCCGTGTACTGCCCTCCGCAAGCTCCATGGCCAGGACATGCAACCTTTTCGAGCGCATGAACTTCGGAAATAGGGCAAGTGCCTGCCGCAAATTTTCCAACCACTTCAAACACATCAACGACCGTGACGTCCCGATCCTGATACCGGCCGGGCAGAATTGAACCGCCATACACAAAGATAGAGGGCACATTCAGGCGGAGCATTGCCATCATCATGCCGGGCAGAGACTTGTCACAGCCTGCAAAGCCAATCAGTGCGTCATAACAGTGACCACGCACAGAGAGCTCGACGGAATCCGCGATGACCTCCCGGCTCACGAGTGAGCTTTTCATGCCCTGATGACCCATGGCAATCCCATCAGTCACCGTGATCGTATTGAACCTGCGAGGCATACCGCCGCCCACTTCCACACCAACCCGGGCCACATCTGCCTGATGGTCAAGGGTCGTGTTGCAGGGCGCAGAATCGTTTCCGGCGCTCGCGATACCGACAAAAGGGCGCGCAATCTCTTCTTCCGTGAGCCCCATGGCATAGTAATAGCTGCGGTGCGGCGCACGTTCCGGGCCGACGGAAACGTGCCGGCTGGGGAGTTTTGCTTTGTCGAATTGACGGGTCATCGGGATCTCGCTTTCCGCGCCCGCCTATGCCGAAGTGCAGGGTCAGTTTGCAAGTCCGCATTCACGCAAGCGCATCGCGCCTGCCTTGCCGGGCATCAGGCCTTTTTGCCGGTTGGCCCGAAATTTTCCCACCCTGCCATGAACAAGGCTGCCACCACCGGGCCGAGGATGAACCCGTTGACGCCCATGATACTGATGCCGCCCAGCGTGGAAACCAAAACGACATAATCGGGCATGCGGGTATCCTTGCCGACCAGGATAGGCCGCAGGAGGTTGTCGACCATGCCAATGACAAAAAAGCCGCAAAACACGAGCACAAGCCCTTGCCAAAGGGCGCCAGTGATCAGCAGGTAAAGTGCAACCGGCACCCAGATCAGCCCCGTGCCAATGGCTGGAAGCAAGGAAAAGAAGCCCATGAGGACGCCCCCCAGAAGCGGCGCATGAATGCCAAGCCCCCAGAATATCAGGCCGCCAATGAGGCCTTGCATGATCGCGACAACGATGCTGCCCTTGATTGTCGCCCGGATGACAGTCGTGAACTTTTCGGCCAGCGCCGTCTTGTGATCGTCAACCAAAGGCAGCTTCTTCAGGATGACCTGCGTGAGTGCGCGCCCATCCCGCAACAGGAAAAAGGCGACATAGAGCATGATGCCGATGCCCACCAAAAATCCCAGCGCACTTTGCCCTAAATTCAGCGCACTTGTGGCCAAGGTCCGGATGACATTTGCAATTCCGTCCGAGAACCGGCGGCTTGCCTGATCAAAGTCTGACAGGCCAAGGCGCTGAAGCGCCCGGGAAACGCCCCTCGGCAAACTGTTCTGCACATCGGCGATCATCCGGGCCACGTCCAGCTCGCGTGTCTGGATCCGGCCACAGAGGCCAAGCAATTCGTCCAGAAGAGACATGCCGATCAGGATTGCAGGCACAATGATCAGCAGAATGATGATCAGCAGCGTCAAAAAGGCAGAAAGATTTGGCCAGCCGGGCAAGACATTCGAAAGGCGCCGATTCAGCGGCTCGAATACGATGGCCGCCACAACAGCCCAGAGAATCGGGCCAAGATAGGGCGAAATAACCCATGCGAATGCGACCGTGATGAGAACCACGAAAAACAGATAGGTCCGGTGCTCTATGCCTTGCATGTCATGTTCCGATGGCAACGGCGCAGCTTTGCACGACTTGGGCAATGACGTCCAGCCAGCGCGCCACGCCTTCGCTGTCACCAATCAGGTCCTGGCGCATTTCGATTCCGAGATAGGCGATGCCGTTTGCTTCACCATGCATGTTCATGGTCGCATTGAGCAATTTTCCCGAATAGGGCAGTTGGTCCCCAACGATCACACCGCCTGCCTCAAGCATCGGAATGGCAATCCGCGCCGCCCGGTCATCATTGTTGTAGAGAATGCCGATTTCCCACGGACGCTGTTCGTCAGGTGCGGTTGCGAGAGCAGGCGTAAAGCTGTGAAGCGACACAAGCAGGCGCGGGCGCGTCCGGCGAATGGTTTCTGCAATCTCGTCATGATAGGGTCGCCAAAATCGCTCGATCCTTGCGAGTCTGTCACTATGTGGCAGGGCATTTCCCGGAATAACATGCCCGTCGCTTCCGGTGGGAATGATATGCGGCGCGTCCTTTTCCCTGTTCAGATCGACCACAAGCCTCGAAATTCCGCCAAGGATTGCTGGAATGCCAAGCCTGGCGCAGAGCGCCCCAGCAAGCTCTGCAACACCGATATCTAGCGCGATGTGGGTCTCAAGCAGACTGGGATCGATCCCAAGGTCGATGTCGGCAGGCACATGGCGCGATGCATGATCGGCAATGATGAGAATGCCTGATCCCGCGTCACCCGCAATGCTGATCCAAGGTTCGCTCACAATCTGCTGTTGCCCGTCTTCGTTCGTAATGTCACCAATGGCCCACCAAGGAGAGAGTCGCAAATGCTGGAATTTGATCGCCGTCAGACTTTGGCCGCATTCGCAATGGCAGCTGCCAGTCCGGCACTGGCCAAGCCCAGGAAATTGCCGACCCCAAGCATTGGACCACTCGATACAATCACGGAGAGCCTCCTCGCCCGCTTTCCGGAATCGGCCGTCTACAACGGAACGCCTGGCGCACTTGACGGGGGGCCACTGGCACGAACGCTTGATGATTATTCACCAAAAG
>CAYSCC010000055.1:0-8287 GCA_964429375.1 uncultured Chakrabartia sp. | reverse complement strand
TGTCGATCGACTATTACAACATCGAGATCACCAAGGCGATTACAACACCGACGCCTGGTGATATCATTGCGGCTTGCTTCGGGACAAATCCGCAAGCAATCACCGCGGCACAGGCTGCCTCGGCAGCATGTACGTCGATCCTGCGCAGCACGGTCAACGGTCGTTTGAGCGGCTCGCCAGCCACGGTTCCGGGCTTGCCCGCGCCGCTGACGAACGCCGGCATCCTGAAGACCGATGGTGTCGATCTCCGGATCGACTACAAGCGGGACATTGGCTTTGCCGACCTGAACCTGAACTTCACGGGCAACTATACCCGCAATTCGAAGTTCAAGGCGTCACCGTCCATCGCCAACTTCCGTGAGTGCACCGGGTACTACAGCGCGAACTGCGGCTTCACCCTCGGTGAGCTTCAGCCGAAGTATTCCTTCACGCAGCGCACGACATTGGGCTTCAGCAGCTTCGATGTCTCGCTCCTGTGGCGTCACTTCGACTCGATGAAGTATGAGCCGGGCCTTCCTGCTCTGTTCAACGGCACGATCACTGGTGTTGGCTCAGGTGCAACAGGCCCGCTTGTTGGCAATTCCTACAACTTCAACAGGATCAAGGCCTACAACTGGTTTGACCTCAGCACCCGCTTCCACATTGGCGATCATATCGACCTGACTCTGTCGGCGTTCAATATCTTCGACAAGAAGCCTCCGATCGTGGGTGGTCAGGCCGGTACGACCAGCGCCAACAGCGGCAACACCTTCCCGTCGGTTTACGACGTGGTTGGTCGCAGCTACTCGGCAACGGCTCGGTTCAAGTTCTGATCCGGACCATATCAAAAGGAAGGGCGGCTCTTCGGAGCCGCCCTTTTTTTATGCCCTAAGGAGCGGGGAGGGGAGGTTCAAAGCAACGCCAGCCGATTTGGCCACAGCCTCGGCCCAGGTGAACACCTTCTCGATTTCATCGCGATGCAAATCTTCGCCGACGGCCCTTTCAGCCGTCCGCTGACCAGCCTGGAACGGGGTGTCATCCTTTGCATTGCGGCCAAATACGTCACCAACGATGCGTGTGACCTGATCGGGGGCGAGCGGCAGCCCGAACAGGCGTGCGATTGCTTCAACCGACTCTTGAGGACGTGCGACAAAGACTTCGCTGTCGAGGGTCCGGATCCGGTCAGGCCATTTGGCGGCCATCTCTGCAAATAGCTTGTGTTGTGCAAGCCATCCGACAGCAGCAGCCTGAAGGTCGGTATGGAGCAGATGGTCGCGCGCTTCAAAACCAAATCCGATCAGACCGTCCACGAGCTGTTTGGTCATCAAGTCGCGGACCCAGAGCCTCCCCCACATCCCTTTGCGAGCAATCGACGCAAGGAAGACTGGAAGAGGCGCAAAAAGAATGAGGCAGTGTGCCTGTGGCCGCATGCCCATCAAGGCCGTGGCGAGACCGTTCACAACATTCGATGGTTTGATGATCGTCGCCTCACCAGCCTCGAACGGCCTTGCCAGGAGAGTCAGTGCACCATCCAGTGCGCGGGCAACCCTTGGCGGCTCCCCTCCGCGGTGTCTCCATCCGACCATGTCGTTGAGAATCTGGGGCTCCTTGAGGGATTGGCTGACCCCGGGAATGTCCATTGCCTTGGCGGCGAGGGTGGAACAGCAATAGGCAGAGTGAAGAATATAGTGAATCGGGCTCGTTGCCTGATTGGCACCCAGCGCGTCAGGAAGGGAAATGATCCGCGGATCATCCCCGAGCTTCATTTCGGCATCAGTGAGGAACGGGATCGAGTTGCGCAAGGCACGTGGCGCCCGGACAAAATGGATGGCGTCCCGATCAGAATCATACCGGTGAGCCAGCCAATCGGCGTCCTTAACCGTTTCGGCGATCAGAACCTGTGGATCAGGCATGGCCCGAGTGTCTACACATTCGCGGCGGCACTTCAAGGCGCAGACGGTTTGTCCACAGCCAACGTCTTGGCGAGGCTCCCGAGCTGCTGCGCATAGTGCTTCCAGCGGCCCGACGATCTGCGGTGCAAGGGCTGGCGAACCTGCCAGGAACTGAGAGTGCGAACAGGCTCCGACGTCTGCTGGTTCCCGAGTAACTGATCTTCCCAGGATAGATCGCAAAAGTCGAGCAGCGCCCGGATCGTGGAGTCCGGCTGGTCGACCAGCTCATCATAGTCGATGTCAAAAATATCGTTGCCGAAAAGGCGCTTCCAGTGATCCATGAGGCGGTGATACTGGGAAAGCCAGTGCGCGATGTCTTCGGGATCGAAGCCATAACTGACGCTCTCGTCAAAATTTCCGAAATAAATGGAAATCAGGATGTCCCGGGGATCTCTCACCGTGTGGATGATCCTGGCATTCGGAAACATGGCCTTGATCAGTCCAATGTAAAGAAAATTGTCGGGCCGCTTGTCAGTAATGACATCCCAGTCTGGGTGGATAGTCCTCAACTGCTGCAGATAGACATCGCGCCACTCGCCAAATCTGTCGCGAAGCATGGCGGGACCCTGTTGCATGGGCACAAGGCCGGCGTTGAAGGCGATGGCAGGGACGAACTCCAGCTCGCCTGCACCGGTGACACGGCTGTGGCGGGACAGGATCTGTTCCACCAGCGTCGAGCCTGAACGGAACATGCCACAAATGAACAACGGCGAGGGGCCCTCAGCGGCAGGGGAGTCCAGTCGGGCCGGGAACAAGTCTATCAAGCGATCAATGAATGCTTCATGCGCAGGGCGATCATAGGGGCGAAGCGGCGCTGCATCCTCGTTCGCCGAAGTGATGGCTTCAAACGCCTTGTCATAGTCGCCAATCGAGTCGAACGCGTGACCCAGGGCAAAACCGACTTCCGCTGCATCTGCGGCTCGAATGCCGGGGCGATCAAGTGCGCTGTTCAACGCCTCAATAGCCGTCTTGGCCCGGCCCTCATGAATGTCCATCATCGCAATCCTTGCGCGTGCACGGCCGTTGGAAGAGTCAATGGTCAAGGCCTGGACATAGGCGTCGCGTGCATTCGCGGAATCACCAATATCTTCATAAATATTACCAAGATTTAACCAAGCAGGGACAAAAAGTGGATTGATCTGGAGCGCGCTTTGCAATTCCGCAATCCCTTCATCGACGCGATTAAGGTGTTCCGAAAGGATAATGGCGATGTTCAGATGTGCGTCTTCCGGGCGTTCAAGTCCGGTCGCAAGTGCGCGCCGATAGGAGCTCAAAGCCTCGGTGAACAGTCTTGCACAACGCTGAAGATATCCCAGATTATACCAGGCATTGGGCTGTTCGCCATCGATGGAAAGCGCGCGCTCGAACGAGGCGCGCGCGTCGTCCAGCTGTCCTTCGGACATTTGCCTTTCTGCCGTTGTCAGCAAAGCTTCCACTTCCCCGGCCAAGATTGCTCGCCTTTCCTTTTCCCGTCCTGCAATGGCCATATGCTGCCCGCAGGCAAAGCTCCACTGCTCTTAGCCTCGCTGCCTTGCCTGCGCAGCATGAACGTGCGACGAAGGCAAGAGTTGGAAGGTGAAATTCATGTCTGGAGCGACACTTCGAAATCTGTTGGACACTGCCCGAACGGCGCAGCAACGCGGAGACACAGCGGCCGCAGAGCGAGCCTATAGAGCGATGCTGGACGCTGATCCCGGCAATGCGCAGGCAGCGAATTCGCTCGGCATTATTGCCATGGACCGTGGAGACCTTGCTGAAGCGGAGGCTCTTTTCCTTAAGGCTGTCGCGGCAGATCCGAAGGAATCGGCACTGTGGATGAATGTCGCGAAGGCTCGGCGGCTGAAAGGTGATGATGAAGGCGAAAGGCAGAGCCTGGAATCCGCACTTGCCTTGGACCAGAGAAACTTCATGGCCTTGTTGCGCAAGGCCGAGCTTCACGAACGGCTTGGCGAACCGGGGGGCGCCGTTGCCGCGTGGAGGGCTGTCATGGCCCTTGCTGCGCAGGCAGAAAGTATTCCGGCAGCCCTTAAGGAACGCATCGATCACGCAAGAAACTATGTTGCCGGGCAAGTGGCAGCCTTTGATATGCACCTGGAAGCAGCGCTTGAACCTGCCAGAGACGGTTTGTCAGGGTCTGAACTCAGGCGATTCAACGCCTGCGTGGACGTCATGCTTGGGAAACGGCAGATTTTTGCGAACGAATGTCATGGGGTCCATTTTCCATTCCTGCCAGCAGACGAATATTTCGACCGGGCCCATTTCCCCTGGCTTGGCACGCTTGAGGCCCGGACGGACGTCATCCGCGAGGAGTTGCGGGCTCTGGTAGACAGTGGCCACGAAGGGTTCCGGCCATATGTTTCGCAGGACTCAGGTACGCCTGAAAACAAGTGGACGCCGCTGGACAAGTCGCTCGACTGGAGCGCGCTGTTCCTTTGGGAATATGGAGTGCGCAATGACGATGCATGTGGTCGATGCCCGCAAACGGCAGCCGCGCTTGCGGCAGTCCCGCAGTCCCATATTCCAAGCCGCGCCCCGACCGCATTCTTCTCGCTGCTGAAGCCCCATTCGCACATTCCTCCCCATACAGGCGTGACAAATCTGCGGACGATCATTCATTTGCCATTGATCGTGCCAGAAGGATGCCGATTCAGGGTCGGTGGCGAAACGCGCCCCTGGCGTGAAGGGGAGGCGTTCGCATTTGACGATACGATTGATCACGAAGCATGGAATGACAGTGACGATCTTCGTGCTGTGCTCATCTTCGATGTGTGGAATCCTTATCTGACGGAAGCAGAGCGGCGGCTGATGTGTCTGCTTTTTGAAGTGTCAGATGCAAGTGTCCTCAATCCCGCTGGCGGCAAGGCGGGGTAGCTGCAACTGCTGGAATCATCTGGCCCAATCGCTTAGATGGATAGCTCCAGAATCGAAATTGAGGATGCTATGCTTGGAGGAATGCAGGACTGGTCACTAAGGGTGACGCACCTGATCGATCATGCCGCGCGTGAATGCGGTGGGCGCGAGATCATGACCCGTTGGGCCGATGGCTCGATCGAACGAACAAGCTGGTCCGGCGTTGCGCATGATGCCAGGCGATTGGCGCAAGCCTTTTCCGCCCTGGGTCTGAAACCGGGAGACCGCGTTGCAACTCTTGCCATGAACCATCATCGCCATCTTGCGACCTGGTATGGTGCAATCGGCTTTGGCGGTGTCATTCATACGATCAACACGCGGTTGTTCGATGAAGATCTGATCTACATCATGAACCATGCAGAAGAACGGGTGCTCTTGTACGATGCCCAGTTTCAGCCGCTTGTCGATCGATTGAAACCGCAGCTCAAGACGGTTCGGCATTTCATCGTCTTTGATGATCCGGACGGGTATCCAGCGCTGGTTGCGGGCCAGGACGGAAACTTTGAATGGTATCAGGGTGACGAGCGCGATCCGTGCATGCTTTGTTATACCAGCGGCACAACGGGCAATCCCAAGGGCGTCTTGTATGAACATCGGTCAACGATGCTTCATGCCATGGCCGAAGTTGCACCCGGCGTTTTTGACCTGTCTGCGACATCTGTATTGCTGCCGGTGGTGCCGATGTTTCATGCCGCAAGTTGGGGATTGCCGTTTGCCGGGGCTGCCGCTGGCGTGAAATTCGTCTTTAGCGTGACCAATGATGCGCCAACTTTGCACACGCTGATGCTCGATGAGGGCGTGACGCATTCGGCCGGCGTGCCAACCGTCTGGCTGGCCATGTTCCAGCACCTTGACGCGACAGGCGCCGGACTCGGCAAGCTGAGGCTAGTGACGATCGGCGGATCAGCCGCACCTCGCGCCATGATCGAGCGTTTGATGAAGGCAGGGGTGCGGGTGGCCCATGCCTGGGGGATGACGGAAACGTCCCCCATCGGCACGATGGGTGCCCCAACAGCGGACTGGGACGATCTGTCCTTTGAACAGCGCGTTGATGTTGTCTGCAAACAGGGGCGCGTGCCCTTTGGCGTTGAGCTGCGAGTTGTCGATGACAACGACCAGGTTGCACCCCGCGATGGGAAGACCTCTGGAAGGCTTCAGATCCGAGGGCCGTGGGTCATCAAACGCTACTTCAAGGCCGACGCGGATGCGACTGTTGAAGGCCAATGGTTCGATACAGGTGACGTGTCTGTTCTCCATCCCGATGGGACAATGCAGATTACCGACAGGGCAAAGGACGTCATCAAGTCTGGCGGCGAATGGATCAGCTCAGTCGAGCTTGAGAATATTGCCGTTGGTTGCCCGGGGGTCGCCGAGGCCGGCGCCATTGGCGTTCCCCATCCCAAATGGGACGAACGCCCCGTGCTGGTTGTCGTTCGCAAGCCCGGTGCGGATGTGAACGAGGCGGATGTGAAGGATTATCTGAAAGACAAGATCGCCAAATGGTGGATGCCTGATGCGGTCGTGTTTGTTGATGAGCTTCCCCACACAGGGACTGGCAAGATCCAGAAGGTTGCGCTTCGTGCTCAATTCAAGGATTTCAGGCTGGAGGCGTGAAATGAGTGAAGATCTGTTCGTTGATCCGTCGCGGGAAAATTTTGATGCGTTCAAGGCGTTGCCACGCGACACGCCGATACACATGCTCAACCTGCTCAAGTTTCGCGACATGGCGGCTTATCCCGAGGGGCATGATCTGGCGGGCAAGGGCCTCACAGGCCGGGAGGCATACGCAGAATACGGGAAAACAAGTGGTCCGGTCTTTACGCGCGTCGGGGGAAAGATCGTCTGGCGCGGGGCCATGGAGGCCATGGTGATTGGCCCTACTGGGAAGCATTGGGACATGGCGTTCATTGCCTATTACCCCAATTCATCCGCATTCATGGCCATGGTGACGGATCCTGACTACAGAGTCGCTGTCGTCAATCGTCAAGCTGCTGTTCTGACAAGCCGATTGATCCGATTTGCACCGCAGAATGGCGAAACGGACAGTTTCGGCTGATCAGATCAGGCGAAGCTGGTCGCCTTCCGGCGGCTGAAACAGGGTTTCGTCAAGCTGACACCGCTCCTGATTGAGGCCAAACCGTTTGCAAGCCAGGCGAAAACGGGCGCGTATCATATCTGCCCAAGGCCCTGACCCGCGCATGCGGCTGAAATAGTCGGGATCGTTGTCTCGCTCCTGGCGAATGGACCTGATGAGCGACATGACCTTGCCGGACCGATCTGGGTAGTGCGTTTCAAGCCAGTCACGAAATAGTTGAGCAACCTCATGGGGCAACCGGATAGGAATGAAGCTGGCCGTCCTGGCCCCCGCTTGAGCGCCTTGCGAGAGAATCTCTTCAATTTCATGATCATTCACACCCGGTATGACAGGTGCAACGTTGATGTGGGTCGGGATGCCGGCATCCGCGAGCGCCCGGATTGCATCAAGGCGCTTTTGAGGTCTGGGCGACCGGGGCTCGAGCAGCCTGTGCGTGTGCGACTCAAGGGTCGTGACTGAAAGGGCGACAGCAACCAGGCTCCGCTCGGCCATGGGCCCCAGTATGTCGATGTCGCGAAGGATCCGGTCCGATTTGGTCGTGATGGTGCAGGCATGACGTGTTTCAGCGAGAACTTCGAGGATCTGCCGCGTCACGCGCCATTGCCCCTCAATCGGCTGATAGGGGTCGGTATTGGTTCCAAGAGCGATCGGCGTGGGGCGATAGCCTTTCTTGCCAAGAGCGCTTCTGAGCAAAGCTGGCGCATCCGGCTTGACGAAGAGCCTGGTCTCAAAGTCAAGTCCGGGGGACAAATCATGAAATGCATGGGTTGGCCGCGCATAGCAGTAAATGCATCCATGTTCGCACCCCCGATAGGGATTGATCGAATGGTCAAACGGGATGTCCGGAGACGTGTTCGTGCTTATGATCGACCGCGGCTTTTCAACCGTCACATGCGTTCGACGAGGTGGTTCTGCTCCGTCGATCTCTCCGCGCTCATCAAGCCACTGTCCGTCAGCCTCTCTTTCCCTCAGATTGAATCGCGTCGGCGTCCGGTTCGAGGGCGCCCCTCGCCCTGGCGTGACGAATGAAAGATCGATTCGAGGCATGGCACTGCCATACCCCGTCGATGAAAACAAAACAAGAACATCTAGCTGCCGTGTTCGAGCGCCTTGTCCTCGTTTGCCCGCTTGATGACATAGTGCCGAATGGCTTCGGCGTCATCTGCGGACATTACGTTCGCAAAACTCACCATGCCATTCGCCTTCAACGCTCCATCATGGACAATCATCTTCCAGGCTTTTGGATCACCCAAGGCGCCGCTGCGACGAAGATCCGGGACGACGCCGCTCCCGATTGCCGCGTCCCCATGACACACGCCGCAATAGCGGCCAAAAAGCGCACCTCCGGTCC
>CAYSCC010000054.1:0-8360 GCA_964429375.1 uncultured Chakrabartia sp. | reverse complement strand
TGCACCGCGATCCGTGCCACGCAGGGCCAGGGCCTGATGCCCGATGGCACAAGCCGCTTTTCCTACAAGGGCCAGAGGATCTTCCACTATATGGGCTGCTCAACCTTTTCGAACTTCACCGTCCTGCCTGAAATCGCAGTGGCGAAGATCCGCGAGGATGCGCCCTTTCAGTCGAGTTGCTATATTGGTTGTGGCGTGACAACGGGCGTGGGCGCAGTCATCAACACAGCCAAGGTCCAGGTCGGCGACAATGTCGTCGTCTTCGGCCTTGGCGGAATCGGGCTCAACGTCATTCAGGGTGCTCGCCTTGCAGGAGCCAACAAGATCATCGGCGTGGACATCAACCCGGACCGAGAGGAATGGGGCCGCAAATTCGGAATGACCGAATTTCTGAACTCAAAGGGAATGAGCCGTGAAGATGTTGTGGCGAAGATTGTCGCCATGACCGACGGTGGCGCGGACTACACCTTTGACGCAACGGGCAACACGGACGTCATGAGGGTAGCCCTTGAGGCCTGCCATCGGGGCTGGGGCACCAGTATCATCATTGGGGTGGCCGAAGCCGGCAAGGAGATCGCGACGCGTCCCTTCCAGCTGGTCACGGGTCGCAACTGGCGTGGTACGGCCTTTGGCGGCGCCAAGGGCCGGACTGACGTGCCCAAGATTGTGGACATGTACATGACCGGGAAGATCCAGATCGACCCGATGATTACGCACGTCATGGGCCTTGAAGAGATCAACACCGCGTTTGATCTCATGCACGCCGGCAAGTCCATCCGTTCGGTCGTGGTGTTCTGAGCGTACTGTGTCAGGGGCCTGAATCCGAACGCAGCTTGCGTCAGGCGCCAAGGGCCTTTGAACCGTCCTGACAATCGAGGCCGAGGCTCTGAGCCACGGCCTCGTTGGTCACAATTCCCTTGTGCACATTCAAGCCCGCCATCAACCCGGCATTGGCACGGATCGCATCCAGACCTTTGTTGGCCAGCGACAATCCGAACGGCAGGGTCGCATTGTTGAGAGCGTGACTTGACGTCTGGGGCACCGCTCCGGGCATGTTGGCCACGCAATAGTGAATAATGCCGTCAACTTCGAACGTCGGGTCGGAATGCGTTGTCGGATGGCTCATCTCAAAACATCCACCCTGGTCAATGGCGACGTCGACAAGCACTGAGTGCGGCTTCATCAACCCGAGCATCGGGCGGGTCACGAGCTTGGGCGCACTGGCTCCTGCAATGAGTACGGCACCAATGACGGCGTCAGCACCGGCAACTTCAGCTTCGATCGAATCTGTTGTCGAAAACCGGGTCCGGACACGCCCCTGGAACATTTCGTCAAGTTGCCTGAGCCTTGGGATGGAGCGATCGATGATCGTGACTTCAGCACCAAGACCAACCGCCATGCGCGCGGCATGGGTGCCCACTACACCACCACCCAGAATGACAACGCGGCCAGCCTGAACGCCGGGCACGCCGCCGAGCAGGACGCCTGATCCTCCATTCGATCGACGCAATGCCTGGCCAGCTGCCTCAATCGAAAGGCGACCGGCAACTTCGCTCATCGGCGCCAGGAGCGGAAGACTACCGTCCCTGTCCGTCACCGTTTCATAGGCCACAGCCGTGCAGCCCGAAGCAATCAGCCCCTTGGTCTGTTCCGGATCTGGAGCGAGGTGCAGATATGTGAACAGGATCTGCCCTTCACGCAGCATGACCCATTCGCTGGGCTGTGGCTCCTTGACCTTCACCACCATTTCGGCCTTTGCAAACACTTCGGCTGCATCAGCCGCGATGGTTGCCCCTGCCTGGATATAGGCCGCGTCGTCAGCGACGATGCCCGCGCCTGCTCCGGTTTCCACAATAACATTGTGACCGCGAGAAACATATTCGCGGACCGACGCTGGGGTCAGCCCGACGCGATATTCATGGGTCTTGATTTCCTTTGGGACACCGATCCGCATATCTTCAATTCCTCGCCAGTTGATCGCCTATCCATATCAGATCGCGCGCGCACGTTCTCAGCGATAATTCAGGACAGTTGTGAACATCGCGATGGTTTTTGATGCTTTTTCACAGATTATCGCGTATAATGTGCATTATGGATCGGATTGACCGCAAAATACTCCGCAAGCTCGTTCAGCATGGACGCAGCACGCAGTTCGAACTCGCCGAAGCTGCGGCCTTGTCTCCGAGTGCGGCTGCTCGTCGGCAGAGAGCACTTGAGGAAAGCGGACTCATTTCAGGCTACCGCGCCGATCTGAACCTGAGGGCGCTGGGCTATTCAGCGACTGTTTTCATTTCGATTACGCTGGACAGCCAAAGCGAAGAGGCAATGTCCGCATTCGAGGACGCCGTTGCCGCTAGCCCGTCGGTCCTGCGATGTCATTTGATGTCGGGACGTGATGATTATCTGATAACCGTCGCTGCCCGTTCCATTGAAGACTATGAGCGAATCCATCGTCAGGAAATTGCGACACTTCCGCGTGTTGCGAGAATTGAAACGGCATTTGCCTTGCGCGAAGTGGTCAACCGTTCCGTTCCACCGCAAATTTTGTCCGACATGGGCTAGTGCCGTTGCTGCAAGCATGATTGACCCGGACACAAGCATCTGACATTTCCAATGCCAATAGGCGCACCAGTCAGAATCGGGCGCCATCTTGGGAGGAGGCCGGATGAAGAAGCGCATCAAGTGGCTGGCAGTCGCGGCCTTGATCATTCTTCCGGTGTTGCTCGGGGTAAAGATATTCCAGCGCGAGCTTGCCGAGCGGACGTATCGGTCAGCGGTCGTAAAGCGCGTCGGTCTGGATCGCACTGCTGAGCTGCCAGACGGCCTCCATATTGCCCTGTGCGGCACGGGCTCCCCCCTCCCCAACCCCAACCGAGCGGGAGCGTGCAATATCATCATTGCAGGCCCGCACATGTTCCTTGTGGATGCAGGTGAAGGGGCTGCGCGCAACGTCGCATTGATGGGCCTGCCTCTCGCAAAACTGGAAGCTGTTTTCCTCACCCATTTTCATTCCGATCATATCGACGGCATGGGCCCCGTCATGCTCATGCGCTGGACGGGCGGACCAGCGAACGCTCCACTTCCGGTCTATGGCCCGAAAGGTGTCGATCAGGTCATTGCCGGATTCAACCAGGCTTACGCCATCGACAATAGCTATCGCACCGCACATCATGGACCGGCGATTGCGCCACCGGCAGGTTCCGGGGCATCGGCGCAAGCCTTTGACCTGCCGGACGCGGGCAAGGGCGACACCGCAGTTGTCTTTGACAGCGACGGCCTGAGGGTAACGGCAATACGAGTTGATCATGGCCCCGTCGCGCCTGCGGTGGGATATCGTTTCGATTATAAGGGAAGGTCGGTTGTAATCAGCGGCGACACAAAGAAATCCGCCGCACTGATTGCCGGAGCCAAAGGCGCAGACCTGCTCGTCCATGAAGCGCTTCAGCCGAAGCTGGTTGGCGTCATGACGGCGGCACTTCAAGCAAAGGGCATCAGCAATACTGCGCAAATCACGCGGGATATCCTGAACTACCACACGACTCCGGAACAGGCGGCCGAGTCCGCGAGACTGGCCGGCGCACAGGAACTCGTGCTCAGCCATATCGTTCCGGTTGTCCCCTCCCCCTTCTTTTACCCCGCGTTCCTTGGGGATGCGCACAAGCACTTCAATGGGCGGATCACGATTGGCGAAGATGGCATGATCTTCTCATTGCCCGCCAACAGTCGGAATATTGAACGAAAATCGCTGCTTTGAACCCGCAAAGCCAAGTCATCGGATCCACGGGCAATGAATGAAATATGGGAGAGGAAGTCGACCAATGACAGATGAGACGCACAAGGCTGCACCACCCACGCCGATCGCTGGTCTGATGATCACGCTCTTCGTCATCCTGGTGATCGCTGGCTGGATCCTGCTCGGCACGCTCTTCATAGGGATTACGTCGTTTTTTGCCAGCTTCCTGTTCCTTTGGTATTGGGCTGCAGTCGAAGAGGCTGATCTCAAGCAATGGCCCCAATGCGCTGTGGGTGCATTTGCTGGCCTCGCACTGGCCTTTCAGTCCCATTGGCTTGCAGGCGCATACGGAACGCCTGGAGCAATCGCGTCGCTGCTCGTGATCATCGTCGCGGTCTATATCCAGATCATGAACTGGCTGCCGCTGGTGATCAATCGGTGTGCGATGCTCTTTCTGACTGTCCTTGCGGCCCCAATCATTCTTGACAAGCTTGACCCGCTTGAAATGTCCAAGGCCATCGGTCTGGCCGCAATTTATTTTGGCGGAATCATCAAGCTGGTCTCAATGCTCACCAAGCCAAAGGCAGGCTGATTGCCGCACCCCCGCGGCCGCATGATGCGGCACAGACATGGTCTTGTGGGAGCAGGGAACAAGTGTGAGTGCGACGCATTGACTCTCGCAAAATTCGCGCGCCAAATTGAATAGTGCTTTGGGGGACCTGCGATGAAGTGGATGATCAGCCGGAGTCGGCGTAGACGGACCAGACTGGCGATATTCAGCGCGGGCCTTTTGTTGCTGTCAGGTGCCGGCATCGCGCAACAATTCGATGCAGAGGAAGAAGAGGAAGACGTCTCCAGTCTTTGCGAAACGGAAGAAACAGCATTCGAAGACGTCTCGAGCGACGAGGAAATCGATGAGGACGGGTCGGATGTCACGCTCGATTTCGATTGCGCGGATCCTGACGATCTCCAGGAAGATGGCGATGTCAGCGATGACGCGATCCCGGTCGATTCCACGCTGAACCCGGCAGGATATGAATGGGTCATGGTGGAGGATGACGAGTCAACGGACGTCGCTGGTGACGGCGTTTTCGACGCAGACGAAATCCCTGCGATGCAGCGAAGGCCTGTTGGGCAGCGCCCTGGTCCGGGAGAGCCGACCATGTTCAGCGCGGGCAGCTTTGTTGTGAGCGAAAACGCAATGCCGTTCATGGCGGAAATCTTCAACAATGCGCCAGCGGATCGCCTTGCCGGGTTTCCGGTCAATGGAGACAAGGTGACGCAGGCGCTCGCCAGGCATGCCTGTGGGGGTGCCCTGATCGCGCGATACTGGGTCGTCACGGCGGCCCATTGCGTCACCCCCGATGGCCGCTGGGAATCCGAGGGCGAACGCGAAGCCTTTGTCAAACAATACTTCAGGGTCAAACTTGGCGCCGAGGATCTTATCGAAAACACGGCGATGGTTTATGCAATCGACAGGATCTATGCCCACCGGGGCTTTTCATCCAGACCCATTGCCAATGATATTGCTCTGATCCGCCTCGCGCCCGACAACCGTTCTCGCAACCCCACAGAGATCAGGCCCGTTGCTCTGCATATTGGACCAAATCTTCCTGAAGGAACGCCTGTCACCTCCACCGGATGGGGCAAGACTATCGCCACGGACCGGTACCCGGCGACGATCTTCAACAGGGCGATCAACCTTGAAACCAAACCGTCCAGCGCCTGCCCGCGCCAACCCGGCATGGCCAACCCAACCAAGGTCATTTGCGCGGCAGCCGAAGGCAAGAAGATGTGCAAGGGAGACAGTGGCAGTCCGCTCATTCTGAAAAATGGTCGGGCACCAAAGATTGTAGGCGTCGTGAGTTGGGGCCTAAGCACAGACAAGAACTGTGGCCCCACGGGCCAGCCTGGCGTATATACCGAAATCGAAAGTTTCGCGCACTGGATCTGCGAAACAATGGGTCGCGATGCAGACGCAGCCGCCTGCGCCCGGCTCGGGACACCAGCTACCCGCCGACAGTAGATCGAGTTACCGTCGCAGGTAGCTAGCGCCCGCCTTGGCTTACGTTACTTTGCGGGGGCTGTTTCCGTCGTCTGTGTGGCATCCGCATCGCCACCGTCTGCTGAACTCTTGCCCGGAATAATGCCAGGGCCGCTGCTGGACATTTCAGCCACGCCGCTGTTGTTCACATCGGCAGGTACAGCGGCATCCGCTGCATTTTCGGCCGAAGCAGTCGCTGCATTATCGGTTGCATCTGCCGAGGGAGCCTCTGCCTTGTTGCATGCCGTCAGCAACATCGGTCCAGCCAGTAGCATTGTCGCAATTTTCAGAACACGCATTTCAATTCCCCTCTGTTGTTGCGCTTTCATCCTAGTCGAAGCCAACTTGCTTTAGCAATGCGATAAATCCCGGCTCGGCGCGGAGTGGATCAAGCATCGGATCGTTTCGCATGTTTGTGATCCCGATATCACCGATCCGCACGGATTCCTTGAGCTTTTCCAGTGCACCGGCCAAGTCTCCCCACTGACTTCGGACCTGGGCCTGTTGGTAGGAGGCGCTTTCCCCCCTGTCTGCCATCAACAAAGCGAAAGCGTCTTTCGCTTCCTTTTCATTGCCCAGGCGCCGGGCAACTATGGCAATGGCTGGCAGACGCAGCACATCGAGAGGTTCAAGAAGATACTCCTTTCGCGCTTCCGCAAATTTGTTGAGCCCGAAATAGCAGTTTCCAATCCCGGCATGCGCAAATGGCAATTTCGAATTGAGGTCCAGCGCCTTTCTGTACAGGGGGATCGCTTGCGCAAACCGACGCGCCGAAAAATGAACATAGCCTGCCGAATTGAATGCTGCCGGGTTGAGCGGGTCAAGCTGGAGCGCGCGGCCAATAGCCTCCATCGCATCCTGAAATCGACCCACGGTGGCGCAAAATGTTGCAAACCGCGTAAGCACGTTGGCATCACCTGGTCCAAGCGCACGGGAAACTTCAAAGGGCTGTCGTGCGCCTTTGAAATCCAGCTTCCCCTGGAAAAGTACCACGCCCAGCGTTGACTGGGCATCGGCAAATCGCGGCGCAAGAGCAACGGCCTTGCGTGCAGCCGCTTCAGCCTGTCCATAAAGTTCATCGAATTGATTGGCCGTCGCAAACTGGTTCGCAATCGACGTCAGAGACCGGGCACGGGCAGAATAGGCTGCCGCATAGTTGCCATCCGCAGCAATGGCTGCATCGAATTGCGCCAGAGCCTCCCGATAGGTCTTTTCATCCGCATGGAGACTGTAAAGAGCCTTTCCACGCAAATACGCATCAAAGGCCGGAACGCTGTTCGTCCCTCCCGCGGCCCCCGTGTCCGCGCCATGGGCCGGCCTTCCACTTTCGGCGACTTCCTTGATCAACGCACTGGCAACTGCATTCGCGATTTCGCTTTGAACCGCAAAAATATCCTTGATGGTCCGGTCAAAACTCTCAGCCCAACGGCTGAATCCCGTTGTGCCGTCAATCAGTTCCGCCGCAATGCGTACGACATCGCCTGAGCGTCGGACGCTTCCTTCAAGGAGAAATGCAACGCCCAGTTTGCGGGCGACGGTTCTGGCATCTTCCGCATGGTCGCGAAACTTCATGGACGACGTGGGTGCAGCCACCTTCAACAGGGAAAGCCTCGCCAGCGATGACCGCATTTCTTCCGAAAGTCCGTCCGAAAAATAGGATTGGTCTGCAGTGCCACTCAGATTCTTGAACGGGATGACAGCGACGCTGTTTCCATCAACGCGGTTGCCAAGGAATCCGAAATGCCATGCGGCACCCCCAGCCGCCGCAACAGCGACGGCTCCGCCCCCGGCGACGAGCCAACGCCTGCTGAGTCCTTTCGCTGCCGGTTGCAGCACGCGCGGCGGCGCATTGTCCTGCCCTGCAACCATGCTGATGGCTCTCAGGAGATTGGACACTTCAGCTGCGTTCGCCGCACCTTTCCATTTTGACAAGTCAAGCAGTTGATATTGCCGAAACCCCAATGGCGCGAAGGTGCCATCCAGCGTAACGGGAACAAGCCGTCCACGCTCCCGACCTCGCGTAGCTTCATCCAGAACCCAATGGGAAACGACTGACGTTTTGGACCAGAGGACAATGACTGCATCAGCCCCTTCCAGTTCATCTTCCGTTGTCGTCGCAAAGGCCACTCCGCCATCGAGCAGACCATCCCACCACACCGTGCATCCTGCACTTTCCAAAGCCTTGATGACCAGCTCGGCCCGCGCGCGATCCTGCCTTGCATAACTCAGGAACAGTCTGATCGGCTGTCGATCCTCATGCGGAGTTTGCGGCTCACTCGTCATTGCGCTCTTCATCATCCCCAATGATGGAAAACAGGCGACACAGTATAATCACCCGAAGACGAGTGCGGATATCGATGCTAGGCGAGTTTGGGCCGTGAGACAACCGATCGACGCAGCGCAACAATCGGAATTTCCGCGCTAAAGCATTGATCATCCAAGTCGTAACTTCAATTGCCGGAACCGCGGGAGCAATTGAGATTACTGTCCAGACCAAGATCGTGAGGTTGGCGCATGGAGCCGATCGCAAGCTCGCGCTGAGGATCACAGCGATCCTCATGGGTCTTGCGATCGCTGTGATCA
>CAYSCC010000053.1:0-8477 GCA_964429375.1 uncultured Chakrabartia sp. | reverse complement strand
TTTCCATTCAGGAACGACTGAAACGCGTATTTCTTTAGGGGACTTTTTAGATGAAGATTCAGAAGCTCAAGGCGGTCGCAGCCTTTGCCACTCTGGCCGCTCTTGGCCTCGGCGCCACATCCGCCAACGCGGCAACCGCAACGGCAACCGCGCGTGCCAAGATCCTTCGGCAGATCACGCTGACCAACACCTCGGACCTCCAGTTCGGAACCATCGTAACCGGCGCGACGGCGTCGACAGTGGCCATTTCGACGGGCGGTGCGCGCACGTGTGGCGCAGGCCTGGTCTGCTCGGGTGCCACAACGGCGGCCGATTTCACGATCGGCGGAACCACGGGCATGGTCGTGACAATTTCCGTTCCGGCCTCTGTCACGCTGACGTCCGGCGCCAACTCGATGACGGCCTCGCTTGCAGCCAGCGCAGCCACCACGACCCTGGTCGCCAGTGCCGGTAACTTCTCGGTCGGTGGCACGCTTGCCGTGGGCGCCAACCAGGTCGATGGCGATTATGTCGGCACGTTCACAGCGACGGTCGACTACCAGTAAGCCTGCGTAATCTGGGCTTTGGAGCCCGCCGACACATCGCCCGTGTCGGCGGGCTCTTTTTATTCCTGCCGGGAGGTTTGGTTAGCCGAATATCAACCAAATCCGGGCATGATGCCTCCGTGCCAGGTCGTGGGGACCATTGGGCTTGGAGACATGTTCTATGTTCGCATTTCGGCGCGCGCGCGCCTTTGCCTGGATTGCCGGGCTGTCCTTCATTTCTGTTGACCCGGCCGCTGCTGCGGGGGATCTGCTCGTAGCCCCGACCCGGATCGTGCTGGACGGCACACGTGGAACCGAAGTCGTCCTCAACAATATCGGCACCGAGCCTGCAACCTATCGTGTGTCCCTCGAGCTGCGCCGTATGCGCGCTGACGGATCGCTGGAAGATGTGGATCAGGCAAGTGCCAATGATCATGATGCGACCACGCTCGGCATGATCAGCTACGCTCCGCGTCGTGTCGTGCTGCCTCCGAACCAGCCCCAGTCAATCCGCATTGGCGTCCGTGCGCCGCAGGGACTGGCCGATGGCGAATATCGTGCGCACATGCTGTTTCGCGCGATCCCTGACGCAAAACCTGTCGAATCGGGCACGGCCCGCAAGGAAGGCGTGTCGATCGCGCTAACACCGATTTATGGCGTGACCATTCCCATCATCGTGCGACAGGGCGCGCTGACGGCAACCGCTGCGATCTCAGATCCGAAGATTGTACGCGATGCCGACGGGCCGGCCTTGGCCTTCACACTCAGCAGAAGCGGCAGCCGCTCGGTCTACGGACTGATCCGGGTGACCAAGCCTGGCAGCGCCAAGCCCGTTTTCGAAGCGCGTGGCATCGCCGTCTATGCCGAACTCTCGTCCCGCACAGTCAAATTTTCGGTGCCCGAGGAAGTGGCGGCCGCTCTGGCGGGTCCGGCCCGGATCGAATATGTCGAAGACAGCGAGGCGGGCGGCGCCACCATGGCGTCACTTGATGCCGTGATTCGGTAACGGCGGCGCGAGACACCCACCCGGCTCCGCAAATGAAGCGCCTTTCCACCCTTTTTGGCCGTGTCCTGATGGGCGCGGCTGCGCTGTTCGGGCTTGGCCAGCCCGGCACGGCGGGCGCTCAGTCGCGGTGGACGGCCAATGCCGACGATGCCCTGCTCTTTGATGTTCGCCTTGGGCAATACAGGCTCGGCGATGGCGTGCGGGGATATCAGGTTCCCGGTGGAACCTGTGTTGATTTCGCGGATGTCCTCCTGGCGCTGGATATTCCGGTCCGTCTCGACAAGAAGTTGCGCCGCGCAACTGGCTGGGCGTTCGATGAACGCCATACGCTGGTGGTCGATCGCGAAGCCGGCACGGTACAAATCATGAACAAAGGATCGCGACTGGGCCCCGGCGACGTGTATGACACGCCGGAAGGCTGGTGTGTTGCAACCGGGACGCTCGGCAACTGGCTTGGCATCAGCCTGCAGGCCGATCAGGGCAATGCGCTTCTGATCGTCAAATCCGCGACCAAACTGCCTCTGGAGCTCCAGATGGAGCGGCAGGCCCGTGCGACGCGCCTTCGGGATGTCTCGATATTCGATCTCAAGAGCCTGCCCCACAGCGAAATCCCGTTCCGCGGCATGCGGGCTCCGTCGGTTGACGCAGTCGTGACCATCGGGGGCCTCAGGGATCGGGCGCGCGGCACTGGCCAGCTCAATCGCAGCTATGAGTTGTATGCGGCCGGAGAAGTTGGCCCAATTGCGTACAATGCCCGCCTGTCCTCCAGTCGCAAGGGTGTTCCCGAAAGCTTGCGGGTTCAGGCCTACAGGACGGATCCGGAGGCTCGGTTGCTGGGCCCGCTCAAGGCCACGCAAGTCGCGGCGGGCGACATTTCCGGCTTTTCGACACCTCTTGTGGCCCAATCCAGCGCAGGACGCGGGGCTCTGGTCACGAATCGCCCGGTCGAGCGGCGCGACAGTTTCGACCGAACCGACTTCCGTGGGGACTTGCCACAGGGGTGGGATGCCGAACTCTATCGCAACGGACAGTTGCTGATGTTTGCCAACAACCGGGCCGACGGGCGCTATGAATTTCTCGATGTGCCGCTGCTTTACGGGCAGAACAGGTTCGAGATCGTGCTCTATGGTCCACAGGGGCAGATTCGGCGCGAAACCAGGGCTGTTCCGGTCGGTCTCGACAGCATTCCGCCCCGTAAGACCTATTTCTGGGCCGGCGCCTATGAAGATGGGCATGACCTGATTGGGCTCGGAGGCAGCGGGCGCTTTGGCAGAAGCGGCTGGCGCGGCACCTTCGGACTGGAACGCGGCCTCAATGCGCGGACCTCGCTTGCGGGCCTGGTTCACAGCCTGGTTCTGGAAGACGGACTGCGAAGAAACTACGCCGAACTGGCGCTTCGGCGCGCAGTTGGGCCAACTTTGGTTGAACTTTCGGCCTCGGGCACCAGTCAGGGCGGCTCTGCGTTTCGGGCGCAGCTGCTGGGCGAATTTGCCAAGACCTATTTCAGTGCCGAGACGATTCTGGCTCGTAACCGGTTTCGGTCGGACCGCATTTTGCTCGACGTGACCGGGCTTCACACCGTTTCACTCGATCATACTCTGAAGGTTGGTCGCGGATTCCTCCCCGTGCACCTGGAATCGCGTTACACGACCCGCTCGTCTGGGTTGACCAGCGTCGAAACAGCGGCGCGCATTTCCACCAGCCTTGGCCGCATGTCGTTGACCGGCGAACTCAGCTGGCGCGACGAACGGCGAAAATATGGGCCGGAGCCGCCGGGAATCCTGGAAACGACGCTGCTGGCCAATGCCCGTATCGGCAAGATTCGCCTCCGTGGCGAGTCGCGTTTCCGCCTGCGGCCGGATTCCCGCTTCGACAACGCCACGCTTGTGGCGGAATGGTCGGCCGGCCGCGCCGATGACCGCTACAGAGGAGATTGGAGGGTCGAGATTGGCTATGATCGCCCGCTCCGGCGCGCGCGGGCTGGGCTGGGCTATGTCCGCCGCTTCGAAAAGCTCGCACTGACAGGGACGGTTGAAGCGGGCAGCGACGGATCCTTTGCCGGCGGCCTGAATCTGGCGTTCAGCCTTGGGCCGGATCCTACAGAGCGTGGCGGGCTGCGCATGACAGCGAATCGGCTGGCCACCCAGGGGCAGGCGGTCGCACGCGTGTTCCGGGACCTGAACGGAGATGGCGTGCGCCAGCCCGGCGAGCCGCTTGAAAAGGGCGTACAGCTTTCTGCAGGCCGGGTGCCGGTTGAACGGTTGACAGGGCAGGATGGCCAGACCCTGATCGATTCGCTGGAGCCTTACCAGCCCGTCCTGATTGGCATCGATGCAAGTTCCTTGCCCGATCCCTTTGTCCAGCCGGCCACGCCAGGTGTTGTCGTCACGCCACGGCCGGGCGTTGCTGTGGCTTTCGACCTGCCGCTTGCGAGTGCGGGCGATGTCGACGGGACGCTGGTGCGTTCGGGCGGAGGCAGCTTCAGTGGGGTCGAGCTCGAGCTTGTGAACACGGAAGGCCGGGTCGTCGCGAAGGCACGAACCGACTTTGACGGGTTCTTCCTGTTCGAAGGCGTTCCCTACGGGCGCTACGCAATTCGCATCGCGGCGGCCTCTGCCAACGCTGCACGCGTTTCGACGATGCTTGGCGGTTCCGCGATCGTAAGCGGAGCCACGCCGTCCGCCCATCTTGGCACGATCGCGGCCCAGCCCTTGACAAGGCAGGCCGCAATTCCTTGAGTTTCAGGGAGCTGGTGCGGTCGAGAAGACTCGAACTTCCACGGGCTTTCGCCCACAACGACCTCAACGTTGCGCGTCTACCAGTTCCGCCACGACCGCACGCTCATGATAGAACCGGGGCTGGCCCGGCCTTGGTAGGCCCGCGCCCCTAGCAGAGGGCTTGGCAGGCTGCAACCATCCCTTTGCGCTTGCGCGGGGGCCGTTAACCAAATTTCGGGCTTGAGCGAAATCGTAAACAAAGCCCTAACAGGCCATGCTCATTGCCCTTGCCCTCGCAACAGCGGCCCCCGCCGTGCCGGCACGGCCCGCGCAGCGGGCTCCGGCTGCAGTGAAGGTCCGGATTCTGGCGGCCACACGGATCGGCGGTGTGCGGTTGCCCGCGGGGGCAACCCAGGGAAAGCCCGGCCTGATCGAATTTCAATAGGCCAGCACGATAAAAGGAAGGTCGGCGGGTTCGCCTATTTCTCAAGCGATCCGGAAAAGCTCAGGTTCAGTGCGCGTGCGCCTTTTGGCACATCGACTTCGGCCGAATTGAACTCCGCTGTCCCTTTTGGACCAATCGTGCGGCGAGGAGGCATGATCGTCCAGCTGTAGACAACACGGCCCTGCGCATCGCGCAATTCCGCGAGAATATCGGGGACACGCTGGCGCTGGTCCGTCGGGTTGATGATCCGCCCATTGATGGCAAACAGCTCATTGCCACTTTCAAGCGTCCGCCGCTCCGGCTTGCGTGGGACCTCAAGCAGCAACGGCACTTCCGCCGTTCCAACGGGCAGGCCTAGACGTGCCATGAAGCTCGGGGTCCCGAAAAACTGGATCGAGACAATTCCGGCCAGCAGCACGAGCGCGGCGGCCACGGCCGCGATCGTCCAGCGGTGCGTCGGGTTCCTGCGGGCACGAAACGGCGGCTGATGGGCAAACGGATCGGGCCCGGCATCGCCCTCCTGCCCGCCATGTTGCCATGCGGGAGGATCCGAGTCTTCTGTCGGCTGAACAGCGGCGGGCGGCTCTGGATGGGACACGGCAGCAGGCGGAGGCGGTGCCGCAGGCGGCGGCGGTGCGGGGGGCCTGGCGGGATCAATCGCTGCCGGTTCGGCAAACCAGCTGTGCTTGCATGAGGCGCAACGCACCTGCCGACCATTGGGTCCGACAGCCGTATCAGGCACGAGATATCGGGTTCTGCAAGCCGGACAGGTCAGGATCATGGGTAGCGAGACGCTCCTTAGCGAAGCCCGTCCTAAGCACTGAACGCGCGCGACTTGCAAGCCCCCTCGACGATTGAACTGTCTTCAAGAGGCAAGTCGTGCTTTACCTGAGGGGCGTTGCAGGGCAATGAAAACAGGGGGCAGCAGCGGCAAGGCCATGGCAACGATTGTCAAGTTCGAAAACGTCGGTTTGCGCTACGGCATTGGAAGCGAGACGCTTTCTGATCTCAGCTTTTCGCTGGAAAAGGGAGGATTTTACTTCCTGACCGGCGCGTCCGGAGCAGGAAAGACGTCGCTTTTGCGCCTCCTCTTTCTGGCGCAACGGCCAAGTCGTGGCCTGATCCGCCTTTTCGGCGAAGACATGGTGACCTTGCCCCGGGATCGGCTGCCGATGTTCCGGCGCAGAATTGGCGTGGTTTTTCAGGACTTCAGGCTGATCCCGCACCTTTCGGCATTCGACAATGTCGCCCTGCCCTTGAGAGTGGCAGGGACGAACGAACGCGATATTGAACGGGCCGTGAGTGAAATGCTGACCTGGGTCGGCCTTGCCGATCGATTCAGCGCCCGTCCGGCGACGCTTTCGGGCGGCGAGCAGCAGCGGGTTGCGATTGCAAGGGCAGTGATCGGGCGCCCCGATATCCTTGTTGCCGATGAACCGACTGGCAATGTCGATCCGGACATGGCGGCCCGCCTGCTCTATCTATTTGATGCCCTGAACAAGCTCGGCACCACAATGATTGTCGCCACACATGATGTCCACCTGTTGAGTCGCATTGGGTCCGCCACGCTCATGCATCTGGATTCGGGGCGTTTGCAGGACCCGACCGGGGCGCTGCGCTATCCGCCACAGAGCGAGGGAGCAGCCTGAATCGTGCAACTGCTGCGCCCAAATCCCGCGGAACGTCGTTTGCTGCTCGAAGGCCATCTTGCAGGCCCGATGCCCTGGGTCATCGCCATCATGATGTTCCTGACCATTCTTGCCGCGGCATCCGGCCTGGCCCTGGGCGGAGCGGCTCAAGCCTTGGGTGCGGACCTGGCAGGGCGAGTGACGATCCAGTTGCCCGAGGCCAATCCCGTTACAAAAGCAGCGCAAAAACAATCAGTTATTGCTGAACTTCGACGTCTTGGCGTCATAGAGAAGATCGAACCGGTCAGCGAAAACCAGCTTTCAAGCCTGCTTGAACCCTGGCTGGGGGAGCAGGGGGTCGATTCCGGATTGCCCATTCCTGCGCTGATCGATGTGACCCTGCGGCGCTCGACTCTGGCGGACGTCGAGGAAGTCCGCCAGGCGGTGCAATCGGTTGCTCCGACAGCGCGGGTCGATCGGCATTCGCGCTGGCTGGCGCCGCTGGAAAGTCTGCTCAGGTCGCTCCGTTGGCTTGCGGCAGCGCTTGTGGTGCTGATGGCCGCTGCAACCGCGACGATTGTCGTGCTTGCAGCGCGCGGTGCGCTGAACACGCACCGGCCAGTCATCGAGGTCATGCACTTGCTGGGCGCGACGGACCAGCAGGTTGCCGCGCTCTTCCAGAGGCGCATTGCGCTTGATGCCCTGTTGGGCGGGCTGGTCGGGCTTGTCGCCGCGCTGGCCGTGCTGGTGCTGGTCGGGCAACGCATTTCGGGGCTCGGGTCGGAATTGCTCGGTTCGGCAGGGCTGGGCATGTGGGATTGGGTCCTTGTCCTTTGCCTGCCGCTCTTTGGTGCGTTGCTGGCCACCATTGCCGCGCGCCTTACGATTCTCTTTGCCATAAGACGCACGTTGTGATTCGCCGTCTTCTCTCCCTGATCGTGACTGTCTGGCTGCTCGGATGGGCATGGTTTGTCGTCAGCCTGCCGCGCGCGGCCGGTGATACGCGCACGGATGCAATTGTTGTGCTGACCGGCGGGGCAGGACGCATTCAGCGTGGGCTCGACCATCTGTCACTTGGCCACGCCCGGCGCATGCTGGTGTCCGGAGTTGATCCGACGGTGCGGCTGGACGAGCTCGCCCAGCTCCAGAAGGCGCCGGCAAGGCTTTTTGACTGTTGCGTGGATCTTGGCAAGGACGCGATCGATACACGCTCCAATGCGGCCGAGGCTGCCCGCTGGATCCGCCGCCGGAATTTCCATTCGGTCCGGCTCGTGACAACGGACTGGCACATGCCCCGTGCGCGGTTTGAGCTGAAACGGGCTGTCGGGCCGGATGTTCAGGTCATCCCTGACGCGGTGGATAGTGCACCAGGCTTCGTCACGCTGTTTGCCGAATACCACAAATACCTGCTGCGGCGGGTTTCGGCGCTTGCAGGCGTCTGACGCGTGGCCCTGGTTCGGTCGATCCTGTTTGTGCTGGTTTTTTATCCCGGCAGCGTCGTGATGGTGCTGGCGGCCCTTGCCTCAATTCCGTTCGGGCAGGACGCGATCATCGCCAGTTCGCGACGCTGGGCGATCTGGCACCGTTGGTGCGCGCGCTGGATTCTGGGAATTCGCACCCAAGTGATCGGAGATCTGCCACAGCAGGGCGTGCTCTATGCCATCAAGCATGAAGCCATGTACGAAACGATCGAAACGCTGGTCGTTTTTCATAGGCCGGTCGTGGTGATGAAGAAGGAACTGGCAGACCTGTTTGGCTGGGGCTATGTCGCGCGCAGGATGGGAGTCATTCCCGTTGATCGCGATGCGGGAGCAGCGGCCATGCGGCACATGATTGCCGCTGCAAAGGCTGCCAAGGCCAGCAACCGCCCAGTCGTGCTTTTCCCGGAAGGGACGCGCGTACCGCATGGGGAGTGCCCACCGCTTCGGGCCGGTTTTGCCGGACTGTACAAGGTCCTGGGCCTGCCCGTTGTGCCAATTGCGCTGGATTCGGGGACCATCTGGCCCAAGGGATTTGTGAAACGGTCAGGTGTCGTGACGTTCATGGTCTGCGAAACTATCCGGCCGGGATTGCCGATCGAAGATGCGGAAGAGCTCGTGATTGAGGCCATCAACGCCCTGAATCCGTAGACTGTATCAGTGGTCAGCGCGCCCGAAA
>CAYSCC010000052.1:0-8560 GCA_964429375.1 uncultured Chakrabartia sp. | reverse complement strand
CGGGCAGGTCTCGTCGACGGCCGCATGCATCCGTGCGATCGCCTCTGCTGAGCTGTTGAAGGGTGCAATTTCGCTATAGACCCCGGCTTCGCGCACGCGTCGCGCAATCAGCTGCGTGACCTGGCTACCGAAATCGATGATCAGGATTGAGTCTGTTGGCTGGATTGACATGGCAAGCCGTTAGGGGCGACCAGCGCGCCTGTCCAGAGTTTCGGTTGCGACTATTTGTCTTCCCAGATGACGAGGTCGTTTTCCGATATGCCCAGTGCGGCAGCCTTGCCGCCTGCCAGTTCAAGCACAGCAGCCACGGGCTCCCCTGATGAAACGGGCTCCAGCGAATAGGGAACGGTTTCTGCGGCAATCCGGGCGATCGTCCCGTCAGCCCGAATGAAGATCATATCGAGGGGAATGACGGTATTCTTCATCCAGAAACTGGCAAGACGGGGCGGCTTCATCGGGAAAATCATGCCGCCATCAGCAGGCAGGGATTCCCGGAACATAAGGCCACGCGCCTGTTCTGCCTCGGTGCGAGCAACTTCGACGCGAAACTTGTGGGTCGTCTGCGGCGTCTTGATGGCCAGGGAAACCAGGTTTGCCTGTGCCTGGGCTTCACCCAACAGCGGCATGTCCTTGCAGGAAGAAACACCAATCAGGAGCAACGCAACACAGCCCAAGCGGGCCAGCTTCTTCATGTCTTCGCAACCTCCACCGCAAGCAGGCCCTTGCCGCTTTCCGTGATGCGCGCAGTCAAGCGATCTTCCGGTTCAATGTCAACGATTCCCGCCCTGCGCAGGGTTTCCATGTGTATAAAAATATCTGCATCGTTGCCGACACGATTCAGGAATCCATACCCCTTGAGCCGGTTGAACCATTTGACGACCACGGGCTCCATCGGGCCCGCATCGGCAAGGTCGACAGCGTGGGCGCGGTCGTTTCGCTGCGCAGGGCGTGCATCGAAATCCACCCCCGTCGCTGTCGAAAGATCAAAACTGATCACCTGCGTGGCCTGCAAGCCCCGATTGCGGTGGATGGCCTCGCAAGCGACAGTGGCGCCTTCAGGCAGCATGCGCCGACCATGTTCACGCAACACCGAAAAATGAATCAAAATGTCTGATGTGCCGTCGTCGGGGATGATGAATCCAAAGCCGCGCGTCGCGTCAAACCATTTGACACGACCGCGGAAAATGCGAGCGGACTGTGGTTCGGTTGCACCGTCTGCTGCTGATGACTGCGAGTGGCCGGTCTCTAGCGTACCTGACTCACCATCTTCGACCCAAGGCGCGCCAGCGTGCTGCGCTCCTTCCATTCTACACTGCCCCTCATTCTTACTGCCCCGACTGTATGAACCTCACATCGCCAAAAAACAAGGATTTGCAAACCCCTGGCTAACCATAATTATCGTCCAAATCCGCATCATCTTTGTCAGTTGCCAGTATTTTCCGGGCAATTTCGGCCCCATGGCCAGCACGAATGAATGCGGCCATAGCCCGGGCGCGGGCTTTCTGGTCTTCAAGGGGGGCACCAAAGGGCCCCAGTCGCTTGCGTCGAGCAAAGGTCATTGCGGCTTGCCAGATTGATTCGTCTTCCATGCAGGCCGACGAATCCGCTGCATCTGCTGGAAGGCCAGCCTGACGAAGTGCCATGTTGACGCGCCCGGGGCCATACCCTCGCCGCAGGAGAGACGACGCACGGGACGTCGCAAAGGACTGGTTATCGACAAAGCCAAGGCTGGCGAAATTTTCGACAAGGCTGTCGACATCCGGCGGCGGCGCAGTTTCCGTCCAGCCCCGTTCGCGCAATTTGCGCTCGAGATAGGCTTTCAAGCGGCCAGTCGTCGTCGCATATCGACCGACATAGTGCAGTGCCAGGGCCCGGATTGTCGTCGGGTCGAGCGGCGCGCGCGATCGTTTGCGTGAGGAGGCTTGCTGTTGTCTGCGCATGCTGTCAAAATTGTGCCATAGTCGGCATTGAAGGGACAGACCGATAAATCTGCTTCCGGCAGAATTTTTGGGTGGGCGACGGATTTGATTCCAACTGAGACAAATGACGATCTGCCGCGCCGTTTTTCGGATTTCGAAACGCTGGGCGAAGCATTAGACTATGCAGCGCGTGGCAAGAGAGGCCTGAATTTTCACGATCCACGCGGAAATCTTGCGCGGCCCTATCCATATTCGGAACTTCGCGACGATGCGCTGGCGGCTGCCTACCGGCTGATAGCCCGGGGCGTACGTCCGCAGGATCGTATTGCTCTAGTTGCCGAAACCGGGCCAGACTTTGCAGCCCTGTTCTTCGGATGTGTCTATGCAGGGGCCTGGCCTGTTCCGCTCCCACTCCCGACGTCCTTTGGGGGTCGCGATTCATACGTAGAGCAGCTCTCCGTGCAGTTGAAGAGTGCTGATCCAAGGATCCTCTTCTATCCTCCGGAACTTGAAGCGATGGCGGGCGATGCTGCGCGCGCGTGCGGGATTGAGGGCATGGACTGGGAACGCTTTGCCGCGACACCAGCGGACAAGGTCCAGCTTCCATCTGCCATGCCGCAGGACATCGCCTATCTGCAATATTCGAGCGGATCGACGCGTTTTCCCCATGGCGTTGCGGTGACGCACCACGCCTTGCTCAACAATCTGGCTGCACACAGCCATGGCATGCACATTTGCGACGGAGATCGCTGCGTATCCTGGCTGCCTTGGTATCACGACATGGGACTGGTTGGGTGCCTGCTTTCCCCTGTCGCGAACCAGGTCAGTGCGGATTACCTCAAGACTGAGGATTTCGCGCGGCGGCCGCTGGCCTGGCTCGACCTGATCAGCCGGAATCCGGGCACGACGTTGAGCTACTCACCCACGTTCGGGTATGACATCTGCGCACGGCGGATTTCCAGCCAGACAAAGGCATCGGAACGTTTTGATCTTTCGCGCTGGCGGGTTGCCGGAAACGGGGCGGACATGATCCGGCCTGACGTCATGCAATCATTTGTCGATGCCTTTCATGATGCCGGATTCAAGGCATCGGCGTTCCTGCCCAGCTACGGGCTTGCGGAAGCTACGCTTGCCGTCACGATCATGCCCCCTGGCGAGGGCCTGATCGTCGAACTTGTCGATGAGGGCGAATTGTCGGGTGACCCGCAACCTGCAGGAAAACCGCAGCGGTTTCGTGCAATTGTGAACTGTGGCAAGCCATGCCGCGACATGGCGGTCGAGATACGCGACGCGTCGGGGCATGCGTTGCCGGAACGGGCCATTGGCAAGGTCTGGGCCTCAGGTCCTTCGATCATGCACAGCTATTTCCGTGACGATATTGCAACGGCGGCCTGCCTGAAGGATGGCTGGCTGGATACCGGTGACATGGGGTATATGTCCGAAGGCTATGTCTTTGTCGTTGGCCGGGCAAAGGACATGATCATCATCAACGGCAAGAATTACTGGCCGCAGGATATTGAATGGGCCGTCGAACAGCTCCCTGGCTTCAAGGCTGGAGATATTGCTGCCTTTTCAATCACATCGCCAAATGGCGAGGAAGCTCCAGCCGTGCTTGTGCAGTGCCGCACGACGGATGATACAGAACGCATGGCACTGCGCGATGCCATTCGCGAAAAGGTTCGGTCAATCACCGGCATGAACTGCATCGTGGAACTGGTGCCGCCGCGCACGCTGCCGCGCACCAGTTCCGGGAAGCTGAGCCGCGCAAAGGCACGGAATTTGTACCTTTCAGGCGAAATCCAGCCCTTCGAACTCGCTGCCTGAAAATCGCGCAGGGACTGCTTACCATTTGCTAACTCACGGCGGCTATAGGACGCGCTGTGAAAAAGCGTACCAAGACCACCCAGAATGACACCAGCCATGACTGGCTGACCCTCCTCGGCATCAAGGATCCGGGGACGGAGGAGTGGGCTCGTGTGCGCGCCGAACAGATCAATCTCGTCCAGAATTTTGCGCTGCTGCGCCTTGCCGTCAGTATCATGGCAGGGTGTGTTGTGGTCGCAACGCTAGGGCCCACGGCCTCTCCTCCCGTCCTGCTGGGCTGGTTTGCGGGCGTGGTTGTCGTATCGTCCTTGCTCGCCTGGCCCCATATCCGCAGCAACCGAGGCTATGCCGTGATGGCGACCAGGCTCGAGCTGCATCGGGAAACATTGAGCCTGGTTGCCGCTGCCCTGTGCTGGACGGCGCTTCCGATCACGCTTGGCATAGACGGCGGTCGAGACCAGGTTCTCACTGTCTGGTCCGTGGCCACGGCGATGATGGGATGTGCCGCATTCGCCTTGTCCGCAGTTCCGGCGGCAACGGCCTGTTTCCTGATTACCGTGGGCTCCGGCCTTGCGTTCATGATGTACCGGCTTGGCATGCCGCTTATTGCGGTCACGGCCATTGCCTATTCAGTCGCCCTGACAGCGGCGTGCCTTGTGAACGGCAGGACCATCATCCTCCACAAGCTCAACCAGCTTGTGCTGCGGGAAAAGACCGAAGTCGTCAGCCTCCTGCTTCGCGAATATGAAGATTCGGGCGGCGACTGGATGTGGCAGACTGATGCGTCGCGCTGCTTGACTCATGTCTCGCCGCGCCTTGCGGTTGCCCTGGGTGTCGAGCCGACAGCACTTGAAACCAAACCGTTGCTGCAGATCATTGCTGGCGACACCTGGGAAGGGGGCAATTTCCCTGCCGGCCTTCGAGAGCTTGCGGACAAGTTGAAGAATCGTGAGAGTTTCAGTGATCTTGTCCTGCCCGTCCAGATCGACGGCGTGACGCGCTGGTGGGAGCTTTCTGCATCGCCCCGCTATGACGAAGGTGGCGCATTCCTCGGTTTCCGGGGAGTGGGATCCGACGTTACCGAGCAGCGTCGCAGCGCAGACAAGATCAACCGCATGGCGCGGTATGATACGCTGACCGGCATGCCCAATCGCCTGCTTGTCAATGAAACCCTTGCTGTTGCCATGTCAGAGGCCGAGCGCTGGCGCAGCCGCTGTGGCTTCATGATGATCGACCTTGACCGCTTCAAGGCCGTCAATGACACGCTTGGACATCCCATCGGGGATCGCCTTCTGACTCGCGTTTCGGAACGCCTGCGTTCGATCATGAGCGAAAATGAGCTGTGCGGCCGCCTGGGCGGCGATGAATTTGCTGTTGTCGTCAAGGATGCCAACGATCCCGCGAAGATGGCGAAGCTGGCCCAATCAATTATCGACACATTGTCGCAGCCCTATGAGGTTGACCAGTACACGCTTTACATTGGTGCCAGCATCGGCACTGCGATCGGGCCACGGGATGGCCGCACCGTCGAAACGCTCATCCGGTCGGCCGACCTCGCGCTGTACCGCTCGAAGGATGAAGGCGGCGGTGTCTTCCATTGCTATGAGCCCCAACTGCATGTGCACGCCGAAGAGCGTCGCGTGATCGAGATCGCGCTGCGCAAGGCGCTCGAACGGAACGAGTTCGAGGTTCATTACCAGCCAGTGGTCAACGCCCAATCTGGCACGATCGAGAGTTTTGAAGCGCTCTTGCGGTGGACGAACCCCGAATTGGGCACAGTCTCGCCTGCCAAATTCATCCCGATTGCGGAAGATGCACGCCTGATTGGCCCGATTGGCGAATGGGTTCTGCGCACGGCTTGCAAGGAGGCCGCGAAATGGCCGGCGACCGTTCGGGTTGCGGTGAACGTTTCGGCCGAGCAGCTGCACGACAACAGCTTTGCCTCGACGGTCGTCTCGGCCCTGGCTCAGGCTGGTCTGGAGCCAAACCGTCTTGAAGTCGAAGTGACCGAAAGCGTGTTCATGCATGAAGGCACGCACGCCGTTGCTGTGCTTGACAAGATTTTGGGCATGGGCGTTCGTCTGGCCCTTGATGATTTTGGAACCGGCTATTCCTCGCTGGGTTACCTCTCGAAGACCCGATTTTCCACGATCAAGGTGGATCGGAGCTTCGTGCAGGGCGCGGCAAAGAATGCGCCGGAAAGCCTCGCCATCATCCGTGCGGTTGTTGCCCTTGCAGACAGCCTCGGCATGACAACCACTGCAGAAGGTGTCGAAACCGAAGAGGAATGCCGCATGGTCAACCGGCTGGGCTGTCGGAAGATTCAGGGCTATCTCTATGGTCGGCCAATGCCCGCGAGCGAGGCGCGCGCCCTGCTTGGCGCTGAACCGGAACGCGCGGTCGCCTGACAGGCTTGATTCCGCTGGCCATCTCTTGATGGCCACCCGTCGCAAAGCCCGTCCAGAGCATGCTGACCTGGTCTCCCGTCAGGATGCCGCTGTGCATCCTCTTTTGAGTTGGCAATGTCCCTGAATGATGCCACGGTCCGCCGTGCGGTTGAGGGGGGGCACACGGGGCAATGGCAGCCAGGCCGATCGAGAGCGCACGGGCGGCAAGGGGTTCGCCAAGGCGCAGGTTCTTTGTGGTGACGAGCTTGCTTCTGCTCGCGCTGACCATCGTAGCGTTCTCGGACAACCTGTTCACCGATGTCGGGCAGCCGAGCAATCGCGACCCCAAATTTGTTGTCCACGGCCTCTTTTGCGGAGCCTGGATAATCATCCTTCTCGCCCAGACGATCCTTGCAAGCCGGAACAATGTGAGGATACATCGCAAGCTTGGCGTTGCTGCCTGTGCCGTCGCAATTGGCGTATTCGTGAGCACACTCTGGGTTTTTGTGGCTGTGTGGAAGGGATGGGCTGCCATGACTCCGGAAGTGAAGGCCAACCGGATCCTCATGCCGAGCTACGCTCTCTTTGTGTGGCTGGGCTATCTCAACAGGGCTGTTCCCGAACGCCACAAGCGGTTCATGTATCTGGGCACGCTCTTCATGCTCGAGCCTGTCCTGGCGCGAGCCTATGACCACGCATTGGTGCCGTTCATGTCCGGCCTGACGGAACCTCAGATCGATGCGGCCTTCCTGCCTGTGATGTTTTGCGTGTGGATCGGATTCTTCCTTGCCCTGTTTCTTCATGATTGGATCGGCAGCCGCAGGATCCACACGATCACAGCCGCAGCCTCAGTTTGGTTTGCAGCAATTTGGGCTTTCGTCGTCTCAGTTTGACCCCGGCCGAGCTGACCCAATCGGGTAGCCCGTCAAGAGATGTGCTAACTCAGCGCGCGCGAACGGCGGGAAGCGGGTCGGCGGGACGGCGCGTGCGTCGATGCGGTGCCGAAGGTCGCCGCAATTGCCTCGATGTGATCGGCAGGAAGCGCGCGCGAAAAGAGATAACCTTGGAGATGCGTTGCGCCGGCCTTCTTCATGGCCATCATTTCGGCCTCTGTTTCGATGCCTTCGGCCACGATTTCACGGCCGAGGATCTTGCCGAATTTCACGACGCCCTCGACGATGGCCAACGAACGTTCGCTTTCGCTCAGGCCCTGGACAAAGCTGCGGTCGATCTTGAGCTTGTCGAATGGGAAGTCGCGAATATAGGCGAGGCTTGAATAGCCGGTGCCGAAATCATCGAGCGCGAGCGTGAACCCATGGCGCTTGAGCTCATTGAGCACGCGCAAGGTGCGATCATCGCTCGACATCAGGACGGACTCCGTGATCTCGATTGTAATCCGGCTCGGCGAAACGCCGAACTTCTTTGCGGGTTCAAGCAGGTCGGACAAGATTGTCGCGGAGCGCAGCTGCGCCGGAGAAATATTGATTGCGGTGGCCAGCGTGGGCCAACGCTGAGCATCTTCGATGGCCTGCTCGATCACGAACCGCCCCAGTTCAGCCATCAGACCGACTTCTTCGGCAATGGACACAAACAGGTCAGGCGGGACAAAGCCATGGGTCGGGCTGTTCCAGCGAAGCAGGGCCTCGACCGAACTGATTGCGCCAGTCGTGGCTTCGACCACCGGCTGATAGTTGAGGGTCAGTTCCCGGTCCGCCAGCGCGCGCTTGAGATCAACCTGAATGGCATGGCGATGCTCGATCTCATCCGCCATGGCCTTTGTGAATTTGGAAAGGCGCCCGCGGCCATTGGCCTTGGCGTCGTAGAGCGCGATGTCTGCTCGCTTTATGGTATCGCCAAAACTGTTGCTGCTGCTCGCAAAGGCCAGGCCAGTTGAAGCATTGGCTTCGATCAGGTGGCCCATGACCAGGAAGGATTCGGAAAAACAGTCCGTGATCAGGTCGGCAAGCACAGTTGCATCCTCGTCCGATGTCACAGGACGCATGATGGCAAACTCGTCGCCACCAAGGCGGGCCAACGTATCATTCTCGCCCAGCATGGATTTAAGCCTCTCGCCGACGGCCTTGATCAGCTCATCCCCTGCGTTGTGACCCAGCGTGTCATTGATATCCTTGAACCGGTCAAGGTCGACGCAGGCAACCGCCACGCGCTGGACACCTGGCTGCACTTTGGCAAAAAATGCCGTGAAGAGGCTTTCGAGGCGTCGCCGGTTGGCAAGTCCGGTCAGCGCATCATGATCGGCGAGAAAGCGGGCGTCCGCTTCTCGCGCAGCCAGCTGCTTCGTCGACGCCATCAGGCGGCCCATGAGAATGACGAGGAAAACCAGCGCCGCACCGATGACCGCGAGAATGCCGGGGAGAACACGTTGGACCATTTCGCTGCCCGGTTGCTTGGGCGTCCAGTTGAGATGGG
>CAYSCC010000051.1:0-8612 GCA_964429375.1 uncultured Chakrabartia sp. | reverse complement strand
CGTATGCAACGGCGCAGCGAGGAGGCGTAGTGGCCGATTCCCTTCCTCCGGCCAGGGGTGCTCAAGCCCGACAAACCGTGTTTCTGTCTCGCGTCGGCGATCGTGCTCTGCTTTTGGCGGTTCTTTTTGCGGCCGTGGGATCGGCGTCGATCATTTTTTGGGCATCCGGAGACGGCCTCATGGCGGCCGGATTTGCGGCAACGACACTCGTGCTTGCGGCGCTTCTGCAAGTGTTTCGGACCATCTATCCGCCAGTGTCCGGCACACAGGTCGATTTTGATTGGGCCTTGGTGCGCGAGGCGGCTGACAACGGCAATGTCGCGGTCGCGGTGACTGACAGGGTTGGGCGGCTTGTGTGTGCCAATGCACTGCACGAAAGCTGGTTCGGTGGCCCAACGGCGCCTCCTGCTCTGGGGCTTGACGACGCGGATACTGCTGCGCTGACCCAAGCCGGGAGGATTGCATGGCGTGATGGCCGCAGCATGCACAGGGGCTTGAGGCGGGATCTCATGACGTTCGACGCGGAAATTATCCGCGGGGGGCGCAATGAGGATCACCTCATCTGGCGATTCAATGCGGCCAACGCGGTTGATCTGGCAGCTGAGGCAAAGCGTCTGATCGAAGGGCCCGCCGGCGTTCGGATTGGCGAAGCCGGAATGATGGCGGTCCTGATTGGTCCGGAAGGGCGGGTACGAAGCGCGAGCCGAAGTTTCATGCTGCGCGCCAGCGGCAAGGAACAGGGCAACATCGAGGGCCGCGACTTCGTGACTCTTCTTGAAACGGATGCCAATGGCGCCATTCGGTTTGTGGCGGAAGGGCCGGCGGGGACGCCGCTTCGGTTGCTCCAGATACCCATCGAGGCCGACAATCCTGATTCACCGACACTGATCATCCTGCTGGATGAAGATGGCGAAGGCCGCACGATGGGCAAGGGAGGCGGGATTGCCCATATCCAGTCCCTGCTCGGAATCCTTCCATTGGGTCTTGCGCTGGCCGATCGTGATGGCCGTTTCCTGTTTTTGAACGATGCATTCTGTCGTGCCGTCGGCTTGCCGCCCAATTCCAACCCGATCTACCCGGGAGACTTGGTCGTCCGAGAAGACAAGGCCGCCGTGGCGGACTCGGTCAGGCGTTTTGCATCCGGCCAGGCCATGACGGGCGATATTGCGGTTCGCCTGCGTGACCAGCCGGAAGAACCCGTCGCTTTGACGATTGCAGGGGCGCGTGGCCTGGGCGATGCAGCGGTGCTTCTGTCCATCAAGGACAACAGTGAGGAATCCAAGCTCAAGAAGCAGGTTGCGCAGGCAACGAAGATGCAGGCGGTTGGCCAGCTTGCAGGCGGTGTCGCGCACGATTTCAACAATATCCTGACAGGTATTCTGGGGCATTGTGACCTGATGCTCATGCGGCACACGCCCGGTGACAGTGACTATGACGACATCCAGCAGATTCGCAGCAACGCCAATCGGGCTGCAGGGCTGACTCGCCAGCTGCTCGCCTTTTCGCGGCAGCAAACCCTGCGACCGCAGATTCTGCAATTGCCGGACATTGTTTCGGAAATTTCAAACCTGCTGAAACGGCTGCTGGGCGAGACGGTGACGCTCAATGTCAAGCACGGCCGCAACCTGGGCCCTGTGCGCGCTGATCCGGGGCAACTTGAGCAGGTGATCGTCAATCTCGCAGTCAATGCGCGAGATGCGATGCCACGAGGTGGTACGCTGACGATCCAGACCTATGCCGTGTCGACCGCAGATGTCCGCAAGCTCGGGAGCGACATCCTGCCGATAGCGGACTATACCGCTCTCAGTGTTTCCGACACGGGCACAGGCATTCCGCCAGAACTGCTGCCAAAGGTGTTTGAGCCCTTTTTCACAACCAAGGAGGTTGGGAAGGGAACCGGCCTTGGTTTGTCCACGGTCTATGGCATTGTGAAACAGTCCGGCGGATTTATTTTCGCCGACTCCAAGCCCGGGGAGGGGACAAGTTTCGTCATCTACCTGCCTGTTCATCGCCTCGAAGCACAGCCTGCGCCTGCCCTGGTCAAGGCGAAGGAAAGGCCATCGGAAACCTGGGGTACGGGAACCATCCTGCTTGTGGAAGACGAAGACATGGTGCGCGCTGTTGCGGAACGTGCGCTGACGCGAAATGGCTATACAGTCCTGACTGCGGCCAATGGCGAGGAGGCGCTTGAAGTCATGGCTGCACGCAGTGACATTGACCTCCTTGTGTCTGATGTGGTGATGCCCGTCATGGATGGCCCGACGCTTGTCCGCCATGCCCGTGAAGCCAGGCCAAGTCTGCCGATCCTGTTCATGTCTGGCTATGCGGAAGAACAGCTTCGCAAGACAATTGACCTCGACAATATTGCCTTTCTGCCAAAGCCCTTCTCTGTTCAGCAGTTGGCGGAATCGGTGCGCGATGTGTTGATGGCAAACGCACAAAAGCAGGGTTGAGCGTCGGTTGCGCTCGAGCGGAACGAAAAGTGAATAAATTTTTTGTTCCCCTCTTGTTCAATGAGAACAAAATATATACAGAAAGTGACGGACCGCAGGAATCGGCTTGCGGCGGGTGAGGGTAAGCGCCATGGCAGCGTCTCTGAAATTGATCGATTCCGAACGGACAGCAGGAAATATGGATAGGGAAAAGGCGCTCGAAGCAGCACTCGCACAGATTGATCGTGCTTTTGGCAAGGGGTCGGCGATGAAGCTGGGCCAGCGTGAGGCGATCGAGATCGAGGCGATTTCGACAGGTTCGCTTGGTCTTGATATCGCGCTGGGTATCGGCGGCTTGCCCAAGGGGCGTGTCATTGAAATTTTCGGCCCCGAAAGCTCGGGGAAGACGACGCTGGCTCTGCATGCCATTGCTGAAGCACAGAAAAAAGGCGGAACGGCTGCCTTTATTGATGCGGAACACGCGCTCGATCCCGGTTACGCCAAGAAGCTTGGTGTGGATATCGATGAATTGATCGTGTCGCAGCCGGATACCGGCGAACAGGCCCTTGAGATTGCGGATACGCTGGTTCGGTCAAACGCCGTAGACGTTCTTGTGATCGATTCGGTCGCTGCACTGGTTCCGCGGGCGGAAATTGAAGGCGAAATGGGTGATAGCCATGTCGGGCTGCAGGCGCGTTTGATGAGTCAGGCGCTTCGCAAGATCACAGGATCGATCAGCCGTTCGAACTGCACTGTGATCTTCATCAACCAGATTCGCATGAAGATTGGCGTCATGTACGGCAACCCGGAAACCACGACCGGTGGCAACGCCTTGAAATTCTATGCGTCTGTCCGCCTCGATATCCGGCGCACCGGTCAGATCAAGGACAGGGACGATATTGTCGGCAACACGACTCGGGTCAAGGTGGTCAAGAACAAGGTGGCCCCTCCGTTCAAGCAGGTCGAATTCGACATCATGTATGGCGAGGGCATTTCGAAGACGGGTGAAATTCTCGATCTTGGGGTCAAGGCCGGGATTGTCGAGAAGTCGGGCGCGTGGTTCTCTTATGACTCGATCCGGATCGGGCAGGGGCGGGAGAACTCCAAGATTTATCTCAGGGAAAACCCTGAGGTTGCTGAAAAATTGGAAAAGGCCATTCGCGGCAAGATTGAGGTCGTTGCCGAAGAAATGATGACAGGACCCGGCGCGGACGACGATATCTAATTGCGTCATGCGCCAAGCAACCAGAGGCCCGTTGCTGTCCGGCAACGGGCCTTTTTGGCTTTTGTCGCGCGCGTTGATTGCGCTTGGCGTCTAATCCCGCAATGATAGGACGATGGCGTCCACTTTCCATCTCATTGGCCTTCCGACCGACTGCAACAGTTCGTTCGAACGAGGGCCGGCGGAGGCTCCTGCCGCCGTCCGTGCAGCATTGTGGAGCCCGCGCGGCAATATGGCTTGCGAAAATGGAATGGAGATCGGGCTGGATTTCGAGCTCTTGGACAAAGGCGATCTCGCTCTGGGCGAAGACGCCCAAGACGATGACCTGATCACCGCGGCCGTGCTCGACTCATTGCGGGATGGCGCGGTTCCCATTCTTCTCGGTGGAGATCATGCCGTGACCCATCCGGTCATGCGAGCGATACATGCGCAATGCGGGCCTGTCACAGTCCTCCACTTTGATGCTCACCCGGACTTGTACGACAGTTTCGATGGCAACCCGCGATCCCATGCGTCGCCGTTTGCCCGAATCATGGAAAATCAACTCGCCGCACGTCTCATTCAGGTCGGAATACGCACGCTCAACCGGCACTGCCGAGAACAGGTAGAGCGCTTTGGGATCGATGTGTTCGATATGCGCAGGCTGGCAGCAGGCGAAACGCCGAACGTTGAAGGACCTGTATACATCAGCCTCGATCTCGATGGCCTGGACCCTGCCTTCGCACCGGGGGTTTCTCATCCGGAGCCCGGCGGATTGAGTGTTCGCGACGTACTGTCGGTCCTTGATCGCGTATCGGGCCGGATCGTCGGTGCTGATATTGTGGAGCTCAATCCGCGTTTTGACATCAATGGTGTGACGGCCATTGTTGCCGCCAAGTTTGTGCGGGAAATAGCGGCACGCGCTGCTGCCAACGGGAGATGAAGGCCGTGACAGATGCTTCTGACTGGAAGGGGGCCGTGGGGCGGAACTGGGCGGCAGAATGGGTGCGAACCGATCGCAGCTTTGCCGACCTGAATACGGCACTGGTCGAACGCATTGTCAGCCGGGCACCCGGGCCGGCGCCGAGGATTCTTGATATCGGTTGCGGAGCAGGGGCAACGTCGCTTGCACTCGCCCGCAGATTGCCGCACGCGGATATTATCGGAATTGACCTGTCAGACTCTCTGGTTGAGGCGGCACGCGCCCGCAGCTCGGAAACGCGCGTACGTTTCGAAGTTCATGATGCCACCAGCTGGACTGGACATGACTGGCAGCCGGATTTTCTGGTTTCCAGGCATGGTGTCATGTTCTTCGATGATCCCGCCGGCGCCTTTTCTCATCTTGCCGACATTGCTGCGCCCGCAGCGCAACTCGTCTTTTCTTGCTTTCAGAGCAGGGAGTTGAATGCATGGGCCACAGCAATTCAGGCCCTTCTTCCCGTGCCGCCCGCACCCTTCAACTCTCGAGCGCCGGGACCGTTCGCTTTTTCGGAACCAGATCACGTGGAGAATATCCTTGGTCGGGCAGGCTGGAGCGGAATTGACCACGAAGCTATTGCGTTTTCATATGTCGCGGGTGCCGGCGAGGATCCAGTTGCAGATGCCATGGACTTTTTCACGCGGATTGGCCCTGCTGCTCCGGTGATCCGCACGCTTGAAGGGCGTGAGAGGTCAGCCTTTTTCGACCGATTGCGCCAGTTGCTTTGCAACCATTTGGCGAATCAGGCGGTAATGTTCAAAGCGGCCGCATGGATCTGGACCGCACGTCGATAATGGGAGGCCTTGAATGACACTGATCGTCCATCACCTGAACAATTCGCGGTCCCAGCGAATCCTGTGGCTGCTGGAAGAAATAGGCAGACCCTATGAAATTCGACGGTACCAGAGAGATTCAGTGACCAATCTGGCGCCACTGGAACTGGCTCAGGTCCATCCGCTGGGAAAGTCACCGATGATTGAGGACAATGGGCGGGTCATCTGTGAATCAGGCGCGATTACCGAATATATCTGTGAGCGACATGGGGGAGAGGCATTTGTGCCTGCGCGCGGCACTGATGAGCATGTCCGATACCTAGAGCTGATTCACTTTGCCGAAGGTTCGGTCATGACGCCGATCCTGCTCGGGCTTTATGCCGGGCGCCTTGGCGATGCCGCAGCTCCGATCATGCCGCGCATTGTCGAACAGCTCGACAGCCATTTCGATTATATGGAGAGCCAGTTGAACGACAGCGGCCATTTCATTGGCGACAGCCTTTCGGCGGCCGATTTCATGCTGAGTTTCCCCGCAGAAGTGGCGGCAATGCAAGGGCGCACGGCAACGCGCCCCAAGCTGGATGCTTTCGTCAAGATGATCCATGCCCGCCCCGCATGGCAACGGGCGCTTGAAAAGGGTGGACCCTACAGCTTTGCCTAGGCGGTCGCTGCGACCTGCTTGATCACGTCATCGGCCAGCTTTCCGCTCAGTTCAGCCACATGGTCGAAGCGGGCTGCAAAGCTCGCCAGGCCTTGGCTCAAAGACCGAAGTTCTGCATCAAGACCATGGAGACCGGCTTCGGGAATGATTGCCTCGATCTTGTCCCATCGCTGCCAGCTTGGGTGCGACCCAATGCCCAGAATCTGACCGCGCCTGCTTGAAACAGTGGAACTTGCCCTTGATGTTGCGGCAGCAGGCGTTTCAATTGATACGTGGCACATTGGTTCGAGCAGGTAAGGCTGGCATTGTGCAAGTGCCTCGCTCATGGCCATCCGCCCGGCAATGCGAAACGCCAGTTCCGAGCTGTCGACGCTGTGGAAGGAACCGTCGACAAGTGTTACTGCCACGTCAATGACCGGATAGCCAAGGGGTCCCTTGTCCATGGCGTCCCGAACACCGTTTTCAACGGCTGGAATCCATTGCTTCGGAATCGCGCCTCCGGTGATGCGATCATCAAACCGGAATCCTTCTCCGCGCGGAAGTGGCCGAACTTCGATCACGACATCGCCGAACTGGCCGTGACCGCCGGACTGCTTTTTGTGCCGTCCCCTTTGAGTGATGCTCTTGCGGATAGATTCCTTGTAGGCGATCTTGGGTGGGTGAACATCGACCGCCACGCCATAGCGACGTTTGAGCTTGGCAAGCGTGACGGAAAGATGCTCGTCATTGATACCACGCAGGACAGTTTCATGACTCGCATCGTCATGGCCCCAATCCAGGGCAGGGTCTTCCTCTATCAGCTTGTGCAACGCCGTTGACAGGCGAACGTCATCCTTGCGGTCGCGCGTGGCAATGGCCAGGCTGGCATTTCTCGGCGGCAACTCGATCAGTCGAACCGACCCGTCTCCATGAGCCTGCCTTCCAAGGAGCATGCCGGCGCGGGCATTATCGGCCTTGGCGATGGCTACGATGTCTCCCTGCTCGGCCTTGGACAGTTTTGTCGTCTTGTCCCCCTGAACACCGAATAGGGCACCAACCCTGATCGCCTCTCCATCCCCGGAGAACAGCTCAGCGCCTTCAGAAAGTCCATTGTCCAGGACGCGGGCCAGGGCCAGTCGACCTACTGACCCGCCGTTGGCGATCTTGAACACCTGCACGCCGCCCCGGCCTGTGCCCAATCGATCCATCGTTTCGGTTGCCCCTGGGGCTTCATGCCGCATCAACTTCAAAAGACGACGCACGCCAAATCCGTTGAGAGCGGACCCAAACATGACGGGTACGACAAGCCCGGCCCGCGTCTCGGCGATCAAATCCCTGAAAATTGTGTTCAGGTCGGGGGTTTCGTCAGAAAGCAGAAGTTCCAGCAGGGCATCATCGTGATCGGCCAATTGCTCAAGCATGTGGAATCGTTCGCTGGACTCGCGATCCATGAGAGCATCGGGAATGGCGATCTGTTCGGATGGCTTGCCGGGTTGATAGTGAAATGCCCGTTCAAGCGCGAGATCGACAAAGCCAGTCACGACCTCTCCGTCACGGATCGGGATCTGGCGCGCGATCAAAGGTGCCGCGCTCAGGGGCTGGAGTGCCGCCAACAGGTCACGAATGCGGCCCTTGGCCGAGTCGATCTTGTTGACGAAAACCGCATGGGGCAGCCCAAGCGCTTCGATGCGCTTGAATGTCGGTTCGACAAGGCCGGCACGGGCCGGATCGGGGTCGACCACGACGATGGCCATATCTGCCTGCTCAAGGGCGGCAAGGCCGTCTGCGGCAAAACTGATTGCCCCCGGGGCATCGATCAAGGCAAATTTGTCACCCAGATAGTCAAGCCGGAAAAGGTTGAGCTCCGTAGAACCGCGCCTCGCGCGCGCTTCCGGGTTGCCATCACCAAGGCTGGTGCCCGCTTCAACAGAACCCTGTCTTGAAATTGTTCCGCTTGCATACAGCAGTGCTTCGGCCAAGCTTGTCTTTCCGGCCCCGGCTGGCCCAACCAGGGCCACTGCTCTCACGCCGTTGATTGTACTCGCCATCATCCACCTCCTTGTTCTTGCAAAAGGGGGCGCCGGGGCGACGTGCGCCGAGGCGCAATGGATGTATCAGACGCCTGTTCTGGCTGAGTCGCAAGTGGTGAATCGTTCCTGTGCCACAGAGGAACGCTTGATGCGGGCGGCAGCCTACCCTAAGCGGCAAAAGTTATGACCTCGACAAACGATATCCGCCGCTCATTCCTCGAATATTTTGGAGGAACCGGGCATGAAAAGGTGCCGAGCGCACCGCTTGTCCCGTACAACGATCCGACATTGATGTTCGTGAACGCGGGCATGGTGCCGTTCAAGAACGTGTTTACAGGTCTTGAGGGCCGATCCTATTCGACCGCCGCATCAAGCCAGAAGTGCGTGCGGGCCGGTGGCAAGCACAATGACCTCGACAATGTGGGGTATACGGCCCGCCACCACACATTTTTCGAGATGCTCGGCAATTTCTCGTTCGGCGACTATTTCAAGGAACAGGCGATCCTGCACGCCTGGACCTTGCTCACAAAGGAATGGGCACTCGATCCCGCGCGCCT